>CAYYRM010000319.1:0-2511 GCA_964474005.1 uncultured Eubacteriales bacterium | reverse complement strand
ATTGAACATCTATACTTTTTATGAACTGACTAAATTCTTCTTCTGTTTTTATACTATAAATGTTATTAACCCCTTGATACTTAGAAACTAGATAAGGAATTTTTTTAGCGGGAAAAACACCATTTACATCCCAAACCTCGTGAGCATTGGCTGTGTAACCACTGGAAGTTGATGAAAATTTCGCATCAATCACTTTACCTTGGTATGTTATAACTTGACCCTTTGTATCATTAACGGCCCTATTGGCCACTGAATGTTCCATGGTGTTGTTATATACTTGGCTCATTACACTATCCACCACATGGGCTGTGTATTTCCCATATGTGGATGCATAGATATTGTTTACTGCATATGTCCGGGCAGCAATTGCCTGTACCCTTAAAGCCTCTTCTCCAAAACTAACAGGCATCTCGCTGGGTAAAACCCCATATAAGTAATGTTCAAGGTCTAATTCGTTAATAATGTATATTTTCCCCCCTTGACTAAAAATCTCAAAACTACCCCTATATAATGGAGAAAGGTTGTTAACAGCACCTCTTTTTATATTATCAAAATAAAAACCATCACTGGATTTCATGTATACCCTGGATGAAAAAACAATGCTTTGACCCAATATTTTAATACTTGTATTGCCATTATCGACATTTATAACGATGGGTGTTTGGGGTAAAACCTTGATGGATTTATCCTCTAATTTTGAGTAAATGGTTGTTTCCCCATTGGAATAAATTTTGATGGTACTATGGTTTATATTTTTAAATCCCGTATCATTTATTAATACTCGAATCTTATCAGGTACATAGTTATTGCGCGTAACGACCCCGATAACCTCATCATTTTTTAAAAATAAATCCACATTCTTAATACCAACATATAATCTACTTTCTTTTCCAAAGATTTTTGCTTGGTTTCTAAACTGAAAAGTACCTTCTAACTCTCCTGTAATTGTACTACTATCAAAGGATAAAACCTTACTTAAATTGACTTCGTCAAGGGGAGAAACATCCACAATATTGTTTTTAAGAACAATAAATCTAACAACATCACCTGTAACCACATCTAGTTTTCTGTGTGATATTAACTCTATTAAACCACCATTTTGTTCTATTTCGTATACAAATTCATTATCATATTGGCTGGAATTATGTAAAAACCCCGAATTAACCGCTAAATCTCGTAAAAATAAGTACCAATTGTTAAACTCATCCTTTTTAATGTCAATTTCTAGGGTATATGATTTCCCAGAAATTTCAGCATTAACTTCAGCTGTACCACTGAAAAATCCTGGTTTGACACCTTTAAAATTCACGTTTTCTACGATGTTTAATTCATTTAGTTCTAGGAATATCTCTTCTTGAGGATGGTCATTAACCCATGGCCTTCCCTAAGATTAACCACAAATTCTTCAACCAAATCCTTGAAGGTAAAATATCTGTAAAAATAGCTTCCAGTGGCAAATAAAACAATTAACATTAAGACAATAATTATGTTTTTTTTCATTCTAACACTCCCCCAGTTTGACCTAAGTTTAACCTAAGGATAAAATATACTTATATTAACTATAACTATAGGATAATACCTACAATTTAATTTTGTATTAATAAAATATTAACTTTATGGAGGATCCCATGGAACTATACAACCAGTATTCTAAACATTTATACGCTAGATATGGGGAAAAGGTATACAAGCTACCAATCAACCTACCATTGACTTGTCCAAACAGAGACAGTACATTCGGAACAGGTGGATGTACCTTTTGTTATGAAGGTGGAGCAGGGTATGAACGGGATACATCAAGTATATCAATTAAAGAACAATTAACTGATATTAGACAGAGAATTAAGAATAAATATAAGGCTAATAAATTTATTCCTTATTTTCAAAACTACTCTAACACATATATGCCAATGAACGAATTTAAGAGGTTTATTCTTGAGGCAATTGAACCAGATGTGGTACAGATAGCCATTTCCACTAGACCAGATTGTGTGACATTTGAACACCTTGATTTTTTAGACGAAATCCAAAAGGATCACAATATAGATATAGCCATAGAATTAGGACTTCAGTCTGTCAATTACCATACCCTTAAAAAAATCCATCGAGGCCATACCCTAGCAGAATTTATTGACTGTGTTTCAATGATTAAACAATATTCCTTTGACATATGCACACATCTCATACTAAATCTGCCATGGGATAATATAAGTGATTCCATCGAGAGTGCAAAAATCTTGTCCAGTTTAAAGGTAAGTCAGGTTAAACTTCATTCTTTATTCATTATAAAAGATACTATTATGGAAAAACAATATCAAAATAATGATTTTCAGTTAATATCTTTGGAGGATTATGTAAAAAGAGTCATAGCATTTTTAGAGCATTTAGATCCGAATATAACTGTGCAAAGACTAGTGGGCCGTGCTCCAAAAGATTTATCCCCCAATTGCAATTGGAATACAAGTTGGTGGAAAATTAAAGAAACCATTGAATGGGAAATGGAACAACGTA
>CAYYRM010000318.1:0-2517 GCA_964474005.1 uncultured Eubacteriales bacterium | reverse complement strand
CTATTTATTGCTTCTTGGGAACCTCCGCAGTGGGCAAATGATAAATTGTAAGGCAACAATATGTCTAAAAAATCTTCCCTTGCACTTCTAACTGGGCCAATTTTTTCCACGGCTTCATGTTGAAAATAGGCTAAAAATCTAGTGATTCCACCTTCAACGGGAACTTCATAAACCCTTTGGGCACCATTTAGCCCTGTTTGGGGCCTTGCTGCGGGGTTATTATCTATTACAACTGCATATAAGTCATTATGTTCTATGGTGGGGGCCCTTTCAATGGGCAAATTAGGTTCTTCGTTATCAATGGGTTTTTCATTGGGTGGCTCCACAGTATTTTCAGTGCCGCCACAAGCTGTTAGTAAGATAAGACTTATAAGAAGCAAAACCATAATAATTCTCTTCACAATAATCACCTCACATTTACTATAACAGAGAATTTGATAAATTTGGGTAAAAAAAATATATTTTTTAGAAAAAAAGTGAAACTTTTTCCAAAGTTTTTCGTCTATATAGATGAACGGGAAATAAGGGTTGGGTAAAGGGTTAATGTTTCAATAGTTTTACTATGGTATCCCTTAAGTAATGGGTAAATGGGTAGGGGAAAAAGGGATACTCAAAGGGCAGCCTGTAAAGGGCTGCTTTTTTTAAGTGGATTTTTAGCATTTTTTAGGTTAAAATATTAAGTTAGGAGGGGATAATATGAAAATTAAGGAATTTTACCTAGAACACAAAAAATATATCTTAGGGGCAATAATTTTCTTTTTAGTATCTGGGGTTGCCTATGGTGGATATACCGTTTACCAAATAACAAGACCTGAAGATGTTTTTGATACATATCGTCCACCACAAAATAATGATGATGAGGGAATTGATGTTGTTGAGGAAATGGGTAGAAGTATAGTAAATATTGTTTTTATGGGATTTGATAGAACAGAAGTATTGGATGAGATTTATAGACTATATAGGCCTGATACAATGCTTTTGGCATCAATTGATCTTAAAAATAAAACTGTAAACGTAGTAAACTTACCAAGGGATACATACGTGGAAATCGCCAATAGAAACGGTGGGCGAGACAAACTAAATCACGCTTTTTACTATGGACATGATTATGGCAAAGGCACCAATGATAAAGAACGAAAAAAAGAAGGATATAGATACACTCTGGAAACCATAAGTTGGCTTTTAGATGGAGTTCCAATCCATCATTATATTGCGATGGATATGGATGGGGTTGCTGCCATGGTTGATGCAGTAGGTGGTTTCTACTATGATGTTCCAGAAGACATTAGGGTTAATAGAAGTTTAGGTAGAATAGTGGTGGAAAAAGGATACCAACATATAGATGGTGCAAAATTTATATATATAGCAAGACATAGGGGACCCACTGCAGATACAGATATTCACAGAATTAACAACCAAAATGATTTACTAGTGTCAGCCTTTAAATATATGGCTCAAAGTCGAAAAATCAGTGCAATACCCCAGCTTTTTTCTGCAATGAATGAATATGTGGAAACAGATTTATCATTTAAGCAAATAGCGGCCCTTGCCTATTTAGGGTTGGATATCAAGCCCAGTGAAATAGAATTTCATACATTAGGTGGAGATTATCAGTATAAAGATGGAATACCATACCTTATATCAGATGAAGAATATAGGGTAAATCTTTTAAAAGAACTTTTTGGTATAACAGCTGAAAAAAGGCCAAAAATTGTTTTGAGGGACACTCCTAAGCCAAAAATAGAAGAAAAAGAAGAGGAAAAAGAAGAAGAAAAAGAAGAAGAAAAAGAAGAAGAAAAAGAAGAAGCAGAAGAATCAGTAGTTGATGAGACTGAGAAAAATAATGATTCTGACGCTAATTCCGAAGAAAACCCTGAAGATGAAGAGAAGGATCAAGATACAAAGGATTAAATATATAAATAAATAGGGGGTCCCACTGGACCCCCTATTTATTTTCTGTAAAGTCATAATGTGCGGTTTTGAGCATTTCCCTAATTGGTAGTTCATAGGGACATTTTGTTTCACAAATGCCACATTCTGTGCATTGATCTGCCAATACAGGTAGTCCTTGATAACGGGGAGTTGCCCAATTTCTAAGCCCATATCTTTCCACATAACCATGCAGTGTAAACACAGAGTGAATTTTAATCCCTTGGGGACATGGTTGACAATACTCACACCTACGACAAAAATTATTCTTAAGTTCTTCTATATCTTTATCTATATCATGTTGTTCCTTAGGTGTTAAGGTAAGATTAGTACTGGCCCTAAAGTTTTCTTCTACCTGTAAAACCGATTCCATACCAGGTATTACAGTATCAACAAAGGGCTGATTTAGTATAAACTTTATGCATGCAGAAGGATTAGTAAGGGCCCCACCTGCCAATGGTTTCATGATAATAGTCCCTATACCTTTAGAATTGGCATACTTAAGTAACTCTTCACTTTGGGTCTCCAAGGGGTTGTAGGGGACCTGAACGGTGGCAAAGGGATACATATCTAGGCATTCCTTTAAAA
>CAYYRM010000317.1:0-2560 GCA_964474005.1 uncultured Eubacteriales bacterium | reverse complement strand
CGGACCGGGAGGGCATGAAGCTAAGCCTGATCTGCGTCGGCCGCCTGTCCCTGCCTTGACCAAGCCTTTCATTTTCATATGAATACCAAGCACCACTTTTTGCAACTATATCGATGTTTGCGGCTATATCTAAAATACATCCCTCTTTTGAGATACCTTCACCGTACATAATATCAAATTCAGCAGTTTTAAAAGGAGGAGCGATTTTATTTTTAACAACCTTTACCTTTGTTCTATTACCCACCATGTCCTGACCTTGTTTTAGGGTTTCAGTTCTTCGAACATCAAGTCGGATAGAAGCATAGAACTTTAAAGCTCGTCCACCTGGGGTAGTCTCAGGGCTACCAAACATAACACCAACTTTTTCCCTTAATTGGTTGATAAAGATGGCAATGGTTTTGGATTTACTGATTGCTCCAGAGAGTTTTCTCAGTGCCTGACTCATTAGCCTTGCTTGTAAGCCCACATGGGAGTCACCCATCTCTCCTTCAATTTCAGCTTTAGGTACTAAGGCTGCCACAGAGTCAATAACAATAATATCAATGGCTCCACTTCGCACTAAAGCTTCAGCAATTTCCAGTGCTTGTTCACCGGTATCTGGTTGTGAAACATATAAATCGTCAATATTAACTCCTAATTTTTGAGCGTATACAGGGTCAAGGGCATGCTCCGCGTCTATAAAAGCTGCAGTTCCACCAGCCCTTTGAGATTCTGCAATGGCATGTAGGGCAACGGTTGTTTTACCAGAAGATTCTGGTCCGTAGATTTCAATGATTCTGCCCCTTGGAAAACCACCTGTTCCCAATGCTATATCTAAGTCAAGGCAACCTGAAGGTATGGTAGAAACAGACAGGTTGGTGTTTTCACCTAATTTCATTATTGAGCCTTTACCAAATTGTCTTTCAATTTGATGTAGTGCCATTTCTAAAGCTTTCTTTTTTTCCATATGTAAACCTCCCCCATAAATCTTTAAAATCATTATAGAACATTTATTCGGTTTAAGCAAGTTATTTTCAAAAAAAAGCAAAGACCTTAGATTGGCCTTTGCTTAAATTACTACTGGGCAGGGTCTTCCTCCCCTTGTTCCTCAAGCTGTTCTTGAGGTTCATCTATAATTGTACTTATTAGTTTTCTTTCTAGAATAAATCCAGAACTAATGTTATATACCTTTATGGTGTCTAAGGCGATAAGTCTTAGCTGACCATCCTCTTGCTTTTTTAAGTGCAACAACACAAAGCTATATGGAACTTCATCCCGTGTCAGTAGCCCACGGATTCCTGCGGCCCCTGCAGTACCAGGATTTATAATTATGGAACCATCTTTTTCATAAATATTTAATGAGTGGGTATGCCCTTGAAGTAGAACTGGGTACTTGCCTGCAAGTTCTTCTGAAACAATTGGATGATGAGAGATTACAAAAAAAGGATTCAGTTCACTTTCGGCTATTGTCCTTTCGAGCTGTGCTACCCTTTCTAGGTAAACTTCCCTTGGAGGTACAGCCATGGCAGTGGATTCTGAAGCAGGATCTGCTATTCCAGCAATGACTACACCATTTACATATATTACATCATCTAATATCAAGAAAACATTCTCTATAGTCTGTAGGGATTCTACGATGGCAGGTGAATCATGATTCCCTGGTACAAATACATAGGGTACATCTAATTCACTTAAATTTTGTACCAACTCCGCCTCTAAGGGTGTACCATAATCACTTATATCTCCAGTATCTATTACTAAATCTACATTAAAATTTCTGGTAATCTGTCTTATTATATCATAGGCCACTGGATGGTTATGAATATCTGAAACATGTAACACTTTAATATCTCCATCAACAGCTCCCAGTGGTTCTAGGAATTGAATCCGTTCAAATAATCGATACAGATTCACCACCAATAATTCCATCTGGTCCCCGAAGTCCTCAAGTTTTTCTAAACTCTCTTCTAATAAGCCGAAAATCCAAGGGGCCATCTGGATAACACCTTCAAATTCGGGGTTTATAAAGAAGGCCGTTTCATCAAAGGAATAAAAAGCGGTGACCAAAAGTAAGGAAAAAATAAGTAAACCTACAACACCACCTATTAGTAGGTCCTTAGGCTTTTTATAAAATAAAAAGGTTAAAAGGGCTCCACCCAAAAAGGCCAGTACTAAATTTTTGATAAAGAAGGTACGAATTCTATCTGTTAATATAGATATGATTGACGACAGTATCTCTTCTTGTTTTTCACCTTCTGTTAATTCTTCTAAGAGACTTAAATTTATATTGGTTAGCCCAACGGTAAATTTTAATGGTGGGTTATGGGTACGACTCCTAATTATCCCCAATGGGGGTATATGAATTTCTGAAAGTCCTCCATCAAAAAAACTTATAGCTATATCTAGTTCAAAGGCTAAAACCTTAAAGGATGTGGTACCTAATATTGAAACAAAAAGTATGGCCCCTATAATTGCCAGTATGAAAATGTGTAAATATTTGTTTTTAATAAATAACATTAGTTTATCCATGATAGATCTCCTCAATAGTTTTTCTGATCATGTGTAATGCAGTAAGGATGCA
>CAYYRM010000316.1:0-2567 GCA_964474005.1 uncultured Eubacteriales bacterium | reverse complement strand
CCAAGAAAAGAGGCTGAGCGCCAACGAATTATTCATTCATTGTGCGACAGCCCCTATTGATTTTCTAAAGCTTCGATTCTGTTTTTAAGGTCCTCGATATCACTTTTTGTTGCAAGATTTGCCTGATTTAATATTTCAGTGAGGGTACTGGCGTCAAAGGTTACATTTGAATCGTTACCGTCGTTTGTAAGCTTATTTTTAAGTTCTTTATTTAACTCTTTTCCCTGCTGCACTGTCAGTTCACCTTTATGTACCATCTCATCAACAGCCTCCATGGCCTTTTCATATGCCATTGCAGCTGTTCCTATACCCGCTAAAATAATGTTTTTGAAGCTTTTTTCCATATCCATTTAGAAAATCCCTCCTAGTATTATGATAATTTCTAATTATTAATATATCCTTTAATAAAAGAAAAAATGAGTACAAAAAGAAATTCTAAATAGGTTATTGAACTTATTTAAAAAGATTGATATACTATTCCTAGTAAGTTGATAGGAATATAGGGGAATATAATAATTATTAAGGAGAGTGAATAAAATGGCTGATTTTACACAGCTATTTGACCAGTGGGCAGAGAGTTATGACGCCACAGTTTTTGGAACTGATAACGAATATAGGGAAGTATTTGAGAATTATAACGAAATCTTGAAAGAGATATGTAGTTACATTGATGATAAAAAAAATGGTGTAACCTTGGAAATTGGAATCGGCACAGGGAACTTAACTAAGCTCCTAACAGAAATGGGACACCACGTTATAGGTATAGAACCATCCCAAGAAATGAGAAACCAAGCCACTAAAAAAATAACAAGGGCTACCATATTGGATGGTAATTTTCTAAAGGTTCCTATCTATAACAAACTTGACAGTATCGTAACATCGTATGCTTTGCACCATCTGACATTGGAGGAAAAGGAAGATGCATTAAAATACCTAGACACTCTATTAAATGTAGGTGGTAAAATTGTGGTTGCAGACACCATGTTTAGCTCAAAAGAATACAAAAAAGAGCTTTATCAACAGGTGGAAAATGACGGTGCATTAAACCTACTTAATGACCTAAATACAGAGTACTATGAAATGCTCAATGATGTAACGGCAATTTTTGACAGACTAGGGTATAACTACACAGTTAAGCAAATGAACAAATATGTTTGGATTATTTCAGCACAAAAAGGAGGAAAAAAATAATGGAAAAGGTAATTGTAGAAAGCTTTACAATGGACCACACAAAGGTTGAAGCTCCATTTGTAAGAAAATGTGGAGTAATAAATACACCTAAAGGTGATGTAATAACAAAATATGATTTAAGATTTACCCAGCCCAATGGTGATACAATGCCAACAGGGGCTGTACATGGACTTGAACATCTTTTTGCAGGCTTTATGCGTGAAGAACTAACTGATATCGTTGATATTTCTCCCATGGGATGCAGAACTGGTTTTTACCTTATAAGATTAGGGGAATTGGGTGAAAAAGAGATTGCCCAAGCTTTAGCGACTGGGCTTAAAAAGGTACTTGAAGCAAATGAAATCCCTGCAGCGAACCCAGTACAATGCGGTAACTACAAAGACTTATCTCTCTTTGGTGCAAAGGAATATGCCAAAGAGGTCCTTGAAAAGCTTGTGGCAAAATATCAACTTTAGGAGGCTACTAAATGAAATTTAATACTTTGGTTATTCACGGTGGAATTGACGGAGATAAACACACAGGTGCTGTTACTGTACCCATATATCAAACATCAACATATGCTCAACCAGCCCCAGGGCAACATACGGGGTTTGAGTACTCCAGAACTGGCAACCCCACAAGGCTAGCACTGGAAAAGCTCATGGCGGATTTAGAAAAAGGTCATACTGGTTTTGCCTTTAGTTCAGGTATGGCTGCCATATCATCAGTTTTAATGTTATTTAAATCAGGGGATCATTTAATCTTTAGTGATGACCTTTATGGTGGAACCCGTAGGGTTGTAGATAAGGTATTTAAACATCTTGGTTTAAAATATTCTTTCGTTGATACAAGCTCTATCTCAGCCATTAAGGGAGCCATAGAAGAAAACACTAAGGCCATCTATATCGAAACACCAACTAACCCTTTGATGAAGCTTACAGACATAAATGCTGTGGCTAAAATCGCAAAAGATAACAACCTTTTAACTATCGTGGATAATACCTTCATGACCCCATACTTCCAAAGACCCATCGAACTAGGGGCAGATATTGTTCTACACAGCGCTACAAAATACCTAGGGGGCCATAGTGATTTGGTAGCAGGTATTGCAGTGGTAAACACAGAAGAATTAGCTAGCCAGCTACACTTTATCCAAAACTCAGTGGGTGCAATATTAGGACCCCAAGATAGTTGGTTGTTAATTAAAGGAATTAAAACATTGGCACTACGTATGGAAAGACATACTGAAAATGCAAAAAAAGTTGTGGAGCATCTCAAAAAACAAAAATGGGTTACTAAAATTTATTACCCTGGGTTAAATACTAGCGAGACTTTAAAGGATCAGATGTCAGATTTCGGTGGAATGCTATCCTTTGATGTGGAAAATATAGAGATTT
>CAYYRM010000315.1:0-2572 GCA_964474005.1 uncultured Eubacteriales bacterium | reverse complement strand
GTGGTAAATAACTCAATTATTCTGGTTGACTATACCAATATCTTGCGTAAACAAGGGGTGCCATTAAAAGAGGCGGTACAAAATGCTGGTGAAATCCGCTTTACACCTATTATCCTAACCACTTTAACCACCGTTGGAGGCTTGCTTCCCTTTACCTTACAAGGTGGTACCCTGTGGGCGCCAATGGGTTGGACAATTATTGGAGGATTACTAGTTTCAACAATGCTAACCCTTTTGATTGTGCCAGTTCTATACGTTGGGCTCGAAAAAGTTGTTGAAAAGACCTCCTTTGTATTCTCAAAATCTTCTCAAGCTTTGAAAATTGATTAAGCAGATGAAGATTTTGTAATTAGGCTTTAATGTCGGATAGTTAAGGATATTCCTTATGCGATAATTCATGGTTTCGCCCTTCGACAGTTCGGCGCGCTCACTGCATCGCTTCCCTCATCCTGACGTCACCCTGAGCCTGCCGAAGGGTCGAAGGGTGATAAGTTTAACTAAACGACATAGAATCAGTCTTTAATCCTTTTTTTAACTAATTCAAACTTGCTTTCTAGTTTTTGTAACATATTTACTCAAGCACATAACATAAAAGAATTTTCGTAAGTTTGTTTAATACTTCTAGCAGTTTAACTCTTCAAAACCCTAACCCATGAGTAATCAACCAACAAATCAAGACATTTGCTGCCCGCCCTTTGAACCCTCAAGTTGGGATGAAAAGGTTTTTGATTGGCAGAGTAAAAAGTTTATTAAGGATAAGGTATTCACTTTTTTGTATATGCCCATTGGCTTTGGAAAAGTAATGCAGCGCCTCAACGAAAAAGTAAGCAATGCCGGGGCAACAATGCCCGACTGGTTATGCTTATCTGATCATACATCGAGTTGGAATATGGATCTATACCTTGCAATAGACAAGGAAATACCTAATGCAGTAAACATTGAGTTTAGCGGGAAGTTTTTTTCAAAGGTTTTTGAGGGACCCTATAAGGACTCGGGAAAGTGGTATAAGGAATTTCAAGCAATTACCAATAAAAAGGATTTAAAGATCAGAAAGCAGTATACGTGGTATACTACTTGTCCCAAGTGCGCTAAGAAATATGGTAAGAACTTCGTGGTTATTTTGGGAGAAATAGTATAAATCTTAAAACATTTCATTTATGGTAAAGAAATTGCTAATAATTGCTTCACTCGGTTTTGTTATTGCTTTATCAACTTCCTGCAAACGTTGCATTACCTGCGAGTATGAGGTAAATGATGTTAAACTAGAAAGTTCTCTTTGTGCATCGGGTATTGGTGCAAAAAAGGAATTGGATGATTTTGAGAAATCGATAAAGGAGACTGGAGAAAATGTAAAGTGTAAAAGGGATTGGAATTAGAAACTATTGTTATTATTTAAAAAAAAGAAGCGCAGGGAGTTGTAAACCACCCTGCGCTTCTAATAAATGGCTCACTTTTTATCTTCTAGATCTGCTGCTACTTGAATCCTCCTTTTTGCTACTTTGCTGCTCATTGCTTTTTGAACTTGACTCTTTTGCTCTTTCTTGCCTTTGCGGTTTAGCCCTTTCAACCGATGCTGGTTTAGAAGCTTCTCTGCTTACAGATGGAGTTTTCCTTTCGGTAGTTCTCTCTTGCCTTGAAGATGATCTATCGACATTGGCAGTGGGAGAAGCTGGCCTTTCATTTGAAACCCTATCCCTTGCAGGCGGGCTTGCAGGTTTTGCAGGTCTAGCGGTTGTTTCTCTTCCAGGGCTAGTGTTTCTTCTATCATCGTTGCTTCTAGTTACACGTTGGTTACTTTCCCTGTTTTCCCTTGGTTGAGTAGTCTCTCTGGTTGGCCTAGGGTCAATTCTTGTACCCGTTTGTTCCTCCCGTTGCCTATTAACAGTGCTAGGTCTGGTTCCTGTTGATTCGCCCTCAGGCCTTGGCTGTCTTTCTACCCTAGATCTATCGGGTCTATCTGAGCCCATTCTCGACTGCCTATGAGCGTAAAGTGCCTCGCCGTCCCTCTTTCTCTCGGGCCTACTATAGGTATCCCTATATCTACCGTTGTTAACGTTTACAACCACAGTAGGCGAATGGTTACGAATACTTGTGTAGTAAACAGTGTGGTATCGTCCGCAGCGGTGATGCCTCCATGGGCGATAGTAGGTGTAGTAGTGACCATACCAGTTGTAATGGTAACCATAGTAGTAATGCCAGTAGTGAACTTCCCATGGGCTCCAGTATGGAGGGTAATATCCCCAGTACCAAGCCGAGCGCCAAACGATGTAGGTTGGCCTGTAAATGTATGTTATAACGGGCCAGTGTGCTACCTCGTAGTAGGTGGTAGTAACAACATTGGCATTGCTTTGAGTTGCCACTTTAGGAGGGTAGTTTCCGCCTGTGTAGCCAGGGTTGGGCGTTTCGGCGTAAATGGGTTCAACAATGTAGTTGGAGCCATACAAAGCCTCATCGCCAATTAGTTGAACCTGAACCTTGCCATCGCGAAGCTTCTCAACAACAAAAACGGCCACATCCTGATTCTCCTTTTGATTTAATGCTACCCTAAGCACAATGTTGTGAATGCTACCCT
>CAYYRM010000314.1:0-2601 GCA_964474005.1 uncultured Eubacteriales bacterium | reverse complement strand
ACAATCCTAGAAAAAGAATTAGACCTAATTAAAGAGCAAGGTTTGGATGAAAATGAATTCCTTTTAAACAAAAGGAAACTAGAGGGTTTAAATCTAATGGAACTTAATTCTTTAGAAAATGTAGTTTTGGGTTTTGTCAGTGATTATTTCAGAGATACCAATTATTTTGATCGTGTGGAGTTAATTAAAGAGGTTAGCTATGAAGATGTACAAAAAAGACTAATGGAACATCTAGATTTAAAGATGTGTGCCATTTCAATAGTCAAAAATGATTAATATTAAAAACCAGCTGAAAAGCTGGTTTTTTACTTACGACTATCAGGGGGAAGTTAAATACAGAATATTATGGACAAATTGACAATTGGATGGTAAATTATAATAAGGACATATGAAATCTAGGGAGGGTTATGATGGGAAAAAAAGGGTATTTGCTAATTGTTGTTCTTTTAGCTTTGGGTGTAGTGGGGGCATTGTTTTACGGTGATATTGGCTTATGGAGTGTAGATCAAAACGCCGTAAATTATGACCTAGATAATTACTCCATTGTTTTTGAAGAAACCTATAATATCGGATTTAACCAAGACAATCAGGATGGTAGATTTTCAAAGATAATTTCTGCAAAAAATCTTTCTGGTGATTTTATTCAAGTACAAGCAGAACCCATAAATGACAGTAAGCTTTCTAATTTTATAATTAATGTCTGGAGTGACTGGAATGAGCCATCTTCTTCAGGAAAAAGGGTTGTTTCTAATGACGGGTTCTCTAAAAATGGATATTATATTTATGAAATATCTTCTGTTAGTGAGCATAAAATTGAAATAGTTTCTTCAAAATCACAGGATTGGAAAATAACATTTAGGTATTTTGAAGAAAAACCTTAATTATATTTATTAAGTTAAGGCATCAGATATTTCTGATGCTTTTTTTGTGGAATTATAAAAATTACAATAGGGCTTTAAATTAAAAAAAATTAACAATTTGTTAAAACCATTGTTTATTTTATGTTATATAATTTAAAAAAGCCATAAGGGGGACTAGGGATGAAAAAAATACTAACAATAGCAATATTATTAATTTTAATTATATCCAATGTAGTATTTGCATCGGGAGCATTTTGGGCCCAAGGGTGGTCTGATGTGTTGGAAATAGGAACTACCATAAGGGAAATGGGTATAACCAGATGGATTGAATATGACAATAATGTGTATTATCTCATGGGTAAACAACAAGACCATGGTATTTTAGTACAGCTTAGGAGTTACTCTTTAGAAGAGGGTACAATACTAGAAACCTCCGAATTGTTTACAGCTTCAAATGGGTTAAAGGATGTATATTTCACATCCATAGGAGATTATCTTTATGTTGTTTTTGTTGATGATAATAATGAATTATGGGAATATGAGTATAACTTAGCCGAAGCCAGTGGTAATTTAGTTCGTCTTCATAAAGGGAGGAGAGGAATAAGTCAGGTATTCCTCTTTGAAGTTAACAATCAAAGACATTATTTATGGAGTGAAGCATTTGAAGGCAGCACAAATATCTTTCATGGTAAAATTGAGGAAGGTAAGTTTAAAACACAATTAAAAGTATTTTTAGGTGATGATTTTCTAAACAAAGTAGAAGATGTATTAGTACAAGATGATAGGGCTTTAATATCGTGGGTTGCTGATGGATCCCGCAGAGATGGGGCTGGACCAGTAAAAGTATATATCACTGAATTCGATGGAACCAATACAGAAACAAAGGTTATGGCGGAATACTCTGGTAAGGAATCTGGAAGACCGAGGTTTTTAATTTTAGATAATGAACTCTTTATTCACTATGAATACCAGTCCTCTGCTAGTTTAGGGGGGCATTCCCAGTTTAAAACTGAACTTAAAAACATTGACACTAAAGAAACATATGAGCTACCCCTAATTCCCGGAAGTATAGACCTTGATATACACACAGGTTCCTTAGATAGCATACAGTATGTTGCTTCAAATCGAATAAATAATGTCCTTGAGATAGTTTTATATGAGGGGAACTTACTTGAAAATAACATTGTCCATACTAGATTAACCTATGATGCAAACTCATTTGTGAACCCTAAAATAATTACTTACCAAGGATATAAATACGTCTTTTTTGAACAGGGTATAACCGCAAGTAAAAGCTTAATGGTCATAAACAATAAATTTGAAGGCAACCCTTCCATGTGGAGAAAGATTGGTTTAGATGAGAATAACCTAATTACATCTATGCTTTACTACTTTTTTAGGAATTTGTTCCTAGCGTGTTTTTATACAACTTTTTTGATGGTATTCATCGTTCTCATTTGGGGTGTTATATTTTTGGGACGTAAGTACAATTTATTAAGTTCTGCATCTCAAAACTATAAAGCAGCATTTTTTCAAATTATATTTAGCTGTCTAGTGATGACCTTTGCCATTTCACTGCTTTATGATTATACCTATACTTCCTATCAGGTTTTTTCATCAATTTTATCCATTGTACTGATTACATCACTAATATTGCTAAGTAAATTAAAGTATGAGGATATTGCCCTTCCCCTTAGCTTAACTTCATATACCATAATTTACATCTTTTTGATGGAAACAT
>CAYYRM010000313.1:0-2603 GCA_964474005.1 uncultured Eubacteriales bacterium | reverse complement strand
AGGCTTTTAATATGTTCATAAATACTGGTTTGTCCCCGTGTGACGTGCATATTTGTCTTTCATGACCCTGTTAAATATTTTGCATTTCACTAGTTTGCCAATTTAAGGAGGTTTTTTATGTTTGCTTATATTAGTGGATTTCTTGATGAGATGTTTTCTGTGGAGATTCTTATTGATTTTCTAAGAAATGGCATAAAGATTTTGGTAATTGTCTTTCTTGCAATATATGTTCTAAAGATTGGCTACAAACTAATTGATAAATTTTTTGCCAGTCAAAAATATATGAATGATAGAAAGATAAAGACTTTGTCAGCCATAACAAAAAGCTTTTTAAGATATGGAATATACATATTTGCAGGGATAATGATTTTAGCAGAGATGGGTTTTGCAACAACATCCCTTTTAGCCGGTGCCGGGGTTGTGGGTATAGCCATCGGTTTTGGTGCCCAAGGTATTGTAAGGGATGTTTTAAGTGGATTTTTTATATTGTTTGAAGATCAGTATTCCGTGGGAGATTATATAAAGGTTTCTGGCCTTTCAGGTGTAGTTACTGATATTGGACTAAGGGTTACAAAATTAAGAGACTTTTCCGGAGAGGTACATATTATTCCCAATGGTTCTGTGGAAAAGGTGACAAATCTTTCCTTGGGACAAATGAGGGCCATGGTTGATATTCCAGTGGCTTATGAGGAGGATCTAAATAAAGTTATTCCCATTTTAGAAAGCACCATGGAAATTGTAAGAAGAGATTTCCCTGAGATAGTGGAAGGCCCAACTGTACTGGGGGTGGCAAACTTTGGAGAAAGTGATGTTACCATTAGGATTGTTGCGCAAACAACACCGATGAATCAATGGAAAATCGAACGGATGATTAGGATGTATGTTAAAGAGGCCTTTGTGGAAAACAAGGTGGAAATTCCCTACCCAAGGAGAGTAACAATCAACAAAAACTAACCCTATATCCTTTGTGGATAGGGTTTTTACATAGATAAGTATTTTTTAAAAACATGCTAACACGGATTTTAAAAGAGATTTCGCGGATATCACGGATGCAAGCTCTTTAAAGGGTCTTTTTTTATGGCAACGGAAACTCTTAACTGGTGAACTGATCCTGGGACATAGCAATTTACAATTAATTCTTGAACTGATGCTGGGTCAAATTTTAATATAAAGTTAAAAAAATTGGCTTAGAGAAAAATTATAATAATTATTTAAAAAGTCTAACTGTTGAGGATATAGTACAGTAATTTTATGAGACTAAAAACTGTGTACCTGTCATAATACATAAGTACTGTTTTACCCCCGTGTGACCTAACAAACTATCCTACTTAACCGTGTTAGAGATTTTATCTTTCAAACGCCCCTACCTTGAATAATTAATCAAAATGTAATATTTAGTTTATACTATTTATATTTTTATATTTTATTATGGTATTATCATGATTTAAGGAGGTAGCTTTCTTTGGAGAATATTGTATTGGAAACTGTTAACTTAACTAAAAAATTTAAAAACAAAACAGTCGTGGATAATTTAAATATTTCCATCAATGAAGGGGATATATTTGGTTTTTTAGGTCCCAATGGAGCTGGAAAAACCACCACCATTAGAATGCTTGTGGGTCTTATTTCTCCCACTTCTGGTAGTGCTAAAATCCTTGGTGAGGATATTCAAAATAATTTTGTGGGGGCCATAAAGGATGTGGGGGCCATTGTGGAAAACCCTGAACTTTATCCCTTTTATACAGGTAGGCAAAACCTTATTCATTTCGCCAAATTATCAGGAAATGTAGACAAAGAAAGAATAGAAGAGGTTATTAAGCTTGTTAGGCTTGAAAACCGTATTGATACAAAGGTAAAAACATACTCTTTAGGTATGCGTCAAAGACTTGGTCTTGCTCAGGCGCTGCTAAATAGACCTAAGGTTTTGGTCCTTGATGAGCCAACCAATGGATTAGATCCCCAAGGTATGAAAGAAGTTAGGGATATTATTGGTCACCTTGCTAAACAAGAGAAAATAACTATTTTTATTTCCAGCCATTTATTACATGAAATAGAACAACTTTGTAACAAAGTTGCCATAATTTCCAACGGAAAGTTAATTATTCAAGGGGATGTTAGGAAGCTCCTTTCAAAGGAGTATGAAGAAGTACTAATTGAGGTAAATGATCCTCAAAGGGCACAATCGGTGTTAACGCCTCTCCCCTTTATCCAAGATGTTTTTGTCAATGACAATATGATAACAGTTAGATATGTTGGGGATTCTGTATCCCAGATTAATAAGGCTTTGGTTTTAGCTGATATTGAAGTTAGATATCTAGCGGTTCAAAAGGGTAATTTAGAAGACTACTTCTTAGAGCTAACTGGAGGTGAAGAAATTGCCTAAATTAACAACTTTAATTGGTCTAGAAATCTCAAAGATGTTTCATAAAAAACGGATTGTTTTTGGACTGGCAATAATTATTGGTTTATACCTTATAATGACTTTTAGCATATCACGATATTCGGGAACACCTTATCATGAAGGCCCTTGGTATAGAGAGAACTTAGAGTATGAACTCCAGTATTATAGGGATGAGTTAAATAATCCCGACATTACAGCAGAA
>CAYYRM010000312.1:0-2621 GCA_964474005.1 uncultured Eubacteriales bacterium | reverse complement strand
TAAAACTTATAAATTCCCTCGGGTTATCGCCCGAGGGTTTTGCAAATATTTGTAAAAAAATGAAGGATTTTTGTCTAAGTATGTCGTATATTTATAGTCTATACCTTAATTAGCAGGGGGAAATGTTTATGACTTCAAACGTTTTGGCTTCACAAAATCCTTTGGATATCTTTAAAATATATAAGGAGTTAATGGGTAACGTTGACTTAGAGGTAGCGATTGGTAATGCTTTAGTTCTTTTAGAAAACTTAAATCTAGCTGATGGTTATGCTGTGATTCTGGAGCCTGATTCTACATTATACAAAAATAATATGTTTTTGGCAGATTCTAACAATACACATTTTTTCAACAATGAGTTGGTAAGGTATATTACTGCTGAACTTTGTGAAAAAAATAACCCTGTTATTTTAAATATAGTAAATAGTCTTTTCGATGTGGATTATAAAGGTATATATGTTGAGCCCATTAAATATGGCTCTACTAATTTGGGGGTTATATTTCTTGGATATAGTAGTGAAAACTTTAGTGTAGATTCTGAGATTTTGGGTATTGTGAGCACCTTATCACAAATAATCGGTCATACTGTGGGGTCACATAAAGAAAGGTTAAGATTGGAATTGGAAGTTAAGAAATACAAAGAGTTTTTCAAAAATGCCAATGATGCTATATTCCTGCATGAAATTAATGAAAATGGTATGCCTGGACCTCTCAATGAAGTTAATGATACTGCTTGTGATAAATGGGCCTATACTTTGCAGGAGTTTTTAAGTATGACACCAATGGACTTAAAAACAGAGCTTGATGTTAACCATGTTAAAACGGTGAGTGAGATTATAAGCACTAATAAGACGTTGACCTTTGAAACCTTTGATACAAAAAAAGATGGTGAACGCTTCCCTGTGGAGATAAGTGCCCATTCCTTTGAACTAGGTGGTAGGAAAATGCTTATTTCCATAGCACGGGATATCACTGAAAGGAAAAAATTTGAAGATGAACTCATTTTTTTAAGTCATAGGGATAGCCTAACTGGTTTATACAATAGAAGGTTTTTTGAAGATGAGTTGAAAAAAATTGAAGATGGGCATTTTACAAATGTGGGTTTAATTGTCTGTGATATAGATAACCTAAAATTTATAAATGACACCATTGGACATGATGCTGGGGATGAGATGATAGTAAATACTGCAAAGCTTTTGCTAAAAACAGTTGGACTATGTCACACTGTGGCTAGAATTGGTGGAGATGAATATGCCATTTTATTATCAGACACCTCTGATACAGCTGTGGAAAAATTAAGTAATAACATTAGGACTGCCTTTAATAATTATAATGCCAAGTTTCCCATTATCCCTTTGACAATCTCTGTGGGTCATTCCTTTAGTAATAAAGCTCCCTTAAACCCAAGGACCCTCTTTAGAACAGCGGATAATAATATGTATATAGAAAAATATAAGAATGCGGAACTTAGAAGCAAGAAGTAAAAATGCAGGCACTTTGGGTGCCTGCTTTATTATTTAATTAGTAGCTAGTGATTTAGTTATTTGTCCCCCAAATTTTTTGCATTGTTCAATTGCAGTTTCATCAGGGTTCCAAAGGGCTTTGAGACCATCATTCATAATTGTTAATCCCGCTTTAGAAAGTTCCTCTGTTAGAATCTTCACAGATTCCCCACTCCAACCGTAGCTACCAAAGGCTGCAGCCCTTTTATCTTTAAATTTGAGTCCTTTTATCATTTCTATGGTCCCTGCTACTGAGTAGAGTATTCCATTATTTATTGTAGGTGACCCCACTAAAATTGCCTTGGATTTAAATATTTCTGTGATAACATCATTTTTATCAGTTTTTGACAGATTGAAAAGTTTAATATTCACATTTTTATCGTTTTCTCTTATCCCTTCAGCAATTGCTTCTGCCATTTTCTTGGTCCCTTCCCACATGGTATCATAAATAAGTGTTATCTGATTTTCTTGATAATTGTCAGCCCATTTTAGATATTGCTCCACTATTTGTGTAGGGTTTTCTTTCCATATAACCCCGTGACTTGGGCATATTAAATCCACTGGTAAATTAAACGAAAGAACTTCATCAATTTTCTTTTTAACCAAAGGGCTAAAAGGTGTTAGGATATTGGCGTAATACTTTATTGATTCTTGTTGTAGTTCTGCTTGATCTACTGTATCGTTATACATTAATTCTGAAGCGTAATGTTGTCCAAAGGCATCGTTACTAAATAGAATGTTTTCCCCTGTTAAATAGGTAAACATACTATCTGGCCAGTGTAGCATTTTTGCTTCCACGAAGATTAACTTATTTTCACCAATGATTAATTCATCACCTGTTTTTACAGGGATAAAGTTCCAATCTTGATGATAGTGTCCTTTTATGGATTTGATTCCATTCTCTGTACAGTAAATAGGGGTATTGGGTATTTCTTTCATAAGCTCCGGTAATGCCCCACTGTGGTCGATTTCTGCGTGGTTGATTACGATATAGTCTATATCGTTTAAGTCTATTTCTTTTTTTAGGTTTTGGACGTATTCTTTTGCGAAGGGTTGCCATACTGTATCAATTAGTACATTTTTCTTATCCTTTATTAGGTATGAGTTATATGATGATCCTCT
>CAYYRM010000311.1:0-2626 GCA_964474005.1 uncultured Eubacteriales bacterium | reverse complement strand
TTTTCTATTAAACTTAGATAATAAGTGGAGAAAGGGTTTCCTGGTTCTATTTGATCGAGTTTTTTCCATTTTTCCTTTGACTCTGAAAATTTCTTTCTATTAAATGCCGCAATGGCTATAAAATATATCGCCTTAAAATTATTACTGTTTGCTTGGAGAATTTCCATTAGAAGCCTGGTGGCTTTTAGATCATTACCCAAATTTCCTTGGGTGATAGCTAATTTAACTATCTCATCATCTGTTAGTCCATCTGTCGATATTTGATTTAATTCTTTAACAACTTTTTTAAGGTTTATTTCATCATTTACCTCTTGATAAAAACCCACAAGGTTACATAAAGCATGAATATTGGTCTTGTCTATTTCTAAAACCTTTGTTGATTCTAAAATGGCCTTTTCAAAGTTTCCCTGATAGTAGTAAGTAAGTGCTAAATTGTTAATGGGAGCAGTGATTCTATTGTTTATGTTTATGGCATCAATAAAGGTCTCTTCTGCCAATGAGTAATTACCCTTTTCCACCAGCTCAATACCCTTTAGACATAAGTCCTGAATCTTCTGGATTTCCTTATAGCTCCTTGCTTCAAAATCATAATCAGAATTTTTTAGTGCTTTAACAATATCATTGGCCTGTTCAGAATGCTCCCCTTCCGGTGAGTGTTTTAAGTATTTATCTAGACAATATTTTACCTTTCTAAATTGCTGAAGTTGTCCATAATTTAGACCCATGTAAAACCAGCAATCCACCATTTGAGGATCTAGTTTGTTCACTATATATCTAAATATTTTATTGGACTCAGTATATTTACCCATCTCCGCCAGTAAAGAAGCCACATTAAAATGGTTTACACTATTTTGAGGTTCAATCCTTACTGCCCTTTTATAATATTCCAAGGCTTTATCAATATTATTTTTCAGATAATGATTATTTGCCTTTGCGAAATATAAATTAACCCCTTTAGATAAGGGAATCACCTTTTTTGAATCATTATTCATTACACCACCACCTTATTAACTACTCAACTAGTTATATTGTACAAAATATCTCTAATTATAACAAGGAACAATTATATCATCAATTGGATTAAATTTGCAATATGTACGAAAAAAGCTTGAATGATCTAAATATCATTCAAGCTTTTTAAGTATTCCCTTAAGGGTCCAACGGTGTTAAAGGAACCACATATACAAATAATATCCACGTCTAAATCCATGGCATGGTCCAATGCATGATTTAGGTTATCAAAGTTGTTAGATACCTCAACACCTTGTTCAGAGGCTATTATTGCAAGCTTTTCACTATCTAAACCCCTATCGCCTAAGGGTCTTGTGGCTATTATACTATAATTTAGTGCCTTCACAGGCTTTAAGATGTTATGGATGTCCTTGTCCTTAAAGACGCCTAGGATAAAAACAATCCTTTTATTTTGGCAGTACCCTTTTAAATTATCGCACAATATTTCCATGCTCTGGGGGTTATGGGCCACATCTAGAATAATATTTTTAGCGCCATACTTTATGATTTCAAATCGCCCAGGCCAAAAACAACTTTCTAAGCCTTTTTTTATGGCATTATTTGAGATTTCTAGCCCCTGAATCTTTAGAGCTTCAATGGCAGACAGTACTATTTTAACATTTTCCAGCTGATGTTTACCCAAAAGGGCAAGCTTATATACCTGATCACCATAGGAAAACACTTGACCAGATAAGCTAACACTTATTTCAGTTAGAGTAATCTTCCTTGCCTCAATCACTTTGGTTTTTTTCTTAGCTGCTTGTTTTAATATTACTAGCTCTGCTGGGCTTTCCATAAACCCTATAACCACAGGGATGTCTTCCTTAATGATTCCAGCCTTTTCAAAGGCGATGGCTTCTAGGGTATCACCTAAGATTTCAGTATGGTCTAAGTCTATGTTTGTTATTATGGATAGCTTTGGCGTTATAACATTTGTGGCATCAAACCTTCCCCCAAGCCCAACCTCAAGAAGCACATAGTCAACACCTTTATCCAAAAAATACATAAAGGCTAAGGCGGTGACTACCTCAAACTCTGTGGGATATCCTAATGCCTCCCCTTCAAAAGATTCTAGTACATTAGAGAACATTGGATAGTACTTCTCAATTTCCTCATCGGATATCATTTGGTTATTAACGGAAATCCGTTCATTAAACTTGTAAAGGGAAGGGGAAATATATTCCCCCACCTTAAGGCCTTGTGACAGTAAAATATTAGCTAACATATGGCATGTGGAACCCTTACCATTTGTACCACCCACATGGATAAAGTTTAATTTATCTTGTGGATTACCAAGCCTATCACATAATAATTGCATCCTAAGACAGCCTTCACTGTTCATCCCAAACTTTGAAAGGGAGTTGATTAACTTTAACATTTCCATTAGGATTTTAGCTCCTCCACCCTTTCAATAACCTTTTGTCTCTTTCTTTGATATTCAGTGAGCTTACCCTTTTCCTCTTCAATTACATGGGCAGGTGCTTTATTGACAAATCCTTGATTCCCTAGTTTCTTTTCTATACGTTCCACTTCAAAATCTAAGTTCTTAATCTCTTTATTTAGTCTTTCCTGTTCTTGTTCTATATTGATTAACCCTGCCAGTGGTAGGAAAATT
>CAYYRM010000310.1:0-2640 GCA_964474005.1 uncultured Eubacteriales bacterium | reverse complement strand
ATCAACCAAAACCATGTTGCACCGGTCAATGTATAATCCATTCCTTCACCTCCTTTTATTCTTTAACTATTTAATATGCGGAAGTGAGTAATAATATTACACTTTCGCTTTACTGCGTTAAAGAAAAGATGTAATTATGGTAACATTGATAGAATTATCTGTCAATATAATTAATGGAATTTCATAAGGATTATGAAAATATAGATAGATTTAAAAGTGGTATCAAAAGCAAAGAATGAATTATCTAAGTTAAGTAAAAGGGCAACATGACATCAAGTCACGTTGCCCTTTTACTGCATAAAAGTATTCAAATATGTATAGAGTTTAGTATATACATTAGCCTTTTTACCATTGACAAATCTTCAAAAGGATAGTAGTATAAGATTGTTCTTTACTACTTTAGCTAATTAAAGCAATAAAGAACAATCTGAGAGGGGGTTACAATTTGAAAGGGTATAAATCCATGGTACCTAGGGGGTCTTACTACGAATTTTACACAGAGTATAGTGCCAAGGAAACCATGATGGAAAATATTAAGGGGGTATTTAGTAGCTTTGGTTATAAAGCTATCTCTACACCAACCTTTGAATATCTGGATTTATTTAAGGATGTACCTGGTACCATCAATGAGATAAATATGTTTAAATTTATCGACATAACAGGTGAAGTAATGGTATTAAGGCCTGATGTTACAATCCCCATTGTCAAAATGGTTGCTAAACATATCGGCCAAAAGGACTGTCTAAAACTATTTTACTACACACAAGTTTTTAGGTCCACAAAGTTAAATGAGCAGAAAAGAAGGGAATTTACCCAAATGGGGATAGAATTTTTTGGTGATTTTAAAGAGGAAGCGGATGCCGAAATAATAGTTTTAGCCATAGAAGCTCTGAAGGCTTGCAAACTCAATAACTTTAGAATAAGCATAGGCAATAGTCTTTTATTTAAGAGAATTCTCAATCTTTTAAGCTTAGGCGAGGAAGAAGAAATGGATTTAAGTTTAATAATGGCTAACAAGAATTTAGTGGAATTAGGTAAAAAACTTGATGAACTAAATATTGATTCGAGCCTTTCCAATGTATTTATGCAGTTACCTCTATTGTACAATAATCCAAAATCTATATATGCAATACTGGGTAAATTGGCTGATGATAAACTTATTAGTGAGTATTTAAAGGGTTTAGAAAAGACCTATTCAATATTGCATGCCTATGACTTGCAAAACTACATAACCTTTGATCTATGTTTATTAAATAACCTAGATTATTACTGTGGAACCGTACTTAGGGGTTATGTAAACGATCATGGCAAGGCTGTGTTAGAAGGTGGTAGATATGATAATCTTGTGAAGGAATTTAATTATAATATACCAGCCACAGGCTTTGGTATAGATTTAGATGAGATCATAATGGCTCAAGGACAAAATAAGGGAGATGTGATTTCCATGTTGGATATCGATTATAGGATTGTTTTTGAAGATTTTAGGAGAAAAGAGGCCTACATTTTAGCTAAGGAGTTAAGGGAACAGGGATTATCAACAGAAACTATGTATTGTGAATCAATATCTAAAGCACAGCATATACACTTGGCCCAAGATAACAATGTTAAACAGCTAATAATATTCAATGATGAAAAGTTGGATGTTATTGACATTAAAAAGAATACCATAACAAAAGCAAGCATTGATGAATATATCAAATGGATAAAAAATAAAAATCATACAATGTACCTTGCACCTATACATTAAGGGGTTTTTTATATGACATATATAAATATAGCTTTGGCTAAGGGAAGGCTAGGCGTTAAAGGCTATAAACTATTTGAAAAAATGGGTATAACCTGTCCTGACCTTTTAGAAAGCTCTAGGAAACTGATTTTCGAAAATTTAAGTAAACAAACTCGCTTCATTTTAGTAAAGCCCCAAGATGTACCCATCTATGTCCAAGGAGGGGTTGCGGATATAGGGATTGTTGGCAAAGACACATTGTTAGAAGAGGAAAAGGATATTTATGAGCTTTTGGATTTAAGGTTTGGGAAATGCCAATTCGCTGTGGCTGCAATGAAGGATTTTAATATAAAAGATAAATCTAAGTCTTTAAAAGTTGCCACTAAATATCCCAATGTGGCAAGAAACTTTTATCTAAGTAGAAATGAGCATATTGAAATAATCAATCTTCAAGGTTCTGTGGAACTGGCCCCTATCTTAGGACTATCAGATGTGATTGTTGACATAGTTGAAACCGGTGATACCATCAAGGAAAATGGGTTAAAGGTAATAGAATATATATGTCCCTTAAGTGCAAGGCTAGTTTGTAATAAAGCAAGCTTTAGCACTAAAACTGATAGAATTACAGAAATAATTAATGGATTAGGGTACGTTTTAGAGGAGGAGAATTTAAGTGATAGAAATTGTTTATCCAAATCAAAATAGTGAAAGGATTATTAAAGACATTATTAATAATAGGAACAATTTAAGCTTTGGAGATATAAACAAAAAGCTAGAGGATATGTTTCTTAACATTAGCACCCAAGGAGATAAAGCAGTAAGAAAATATACAAAGGATTTTGATAAGGTGGAGCTAGATGATTTCATAGTCCCACAGAGCGAGATAGAAGCAGCATATCAAAGATGGTAAAAGG
>CAYYRM010000309.1:0-2651 GCA_964474005.1 uncultured Eubacteriales bacterium | reverse complement strand
TGTTACTTGAAAAAGCGGGGGTAGTGGTTGCCCCAGGAAGTAGCTTTGGTAAATTTGGTGAAGGGTATGTGCGGATTTCTCTGACAGTGGATGAAAGTAAACTCATGGAAGCCATGAGAAGAATAAAAGATCAATGTTTATTCTAGAGTGGGCAACCACTCTTTTTGTTCTACTACCTTTGGTAATCTCATATACTAAATTTACAAAATATATAGGGGAGGGGTTTACATGGGTGTAAATCTACCAGCTTATATAATTAATAAAATATACGTAAAAAGCTCGTTATGCCAGTTGGATAATAAAATATCTTTAAAGGTAAACAATCTATTTTTATTAGGAGATATAATAAGGATTAATGACTGCACATTAAATAATAAGAAGGTTCCACTTAATAAAATATACTTTAACTTAAAGAAGCCTATTTATTTTGATGATATTAATTACTACTCATTTAGTAAAATACCAAAAAATCAGTTTGTGGAGATTTTTATTGATGGTAGTCACCTTGGTAAAGGACAACACACTCTTATAATTCATATGGTAACAAAGGCATGGGGCAGTTTAAAAGTTCAAATTGATGAGACCTTATTTTAAAGGAGATACACAAAACCCAGGGGGTAGTTTAATACCCACTGGGTTGCTTTTTACTTATTTTCATTAAATTCCCTAAAGTGTAAAGGTAGAGTAAGTTCCATATGCCTGTCTGCAGAAATCCAGTTGTGTCTAGAGTTTTCCAGTACCCCTGTACTGAATGAATTGGTGAGTCCTTTTTCGTTCATGATTTCTAGTAAATGTTTTGTTCTATGATAATTTGCCCGAGGTTCTTGGGTTTTGGGAGCTGATTGAATATGAAAAGCCAGTGTACTAAGCTTATGGATATCACCATCTTTGATGAGGTTTGCAGGGTTATTTAGTACAGCAAATTCTCTGTCCCGTGGGGTGCCGAAGGCATGGTTTAGGAGTGAATTGTAAAACACAGTATCATCATAGGAATCTATGAGATTATCATAGTATAAAAATGTTCCGTCAAAGGCACCCACAGAGCAAAATAAGTCTGGGTGCTTTAAAGCTATGCTTACTGATGTAAAACCTCCTAAAGAAAAACCATCAATGGCTCGTCCATATTTAGTAGCCAATGTACGGTAGTTTGTATCTATATGTTCTATTAAATCAACTATAAAATAGTCTTCAAATTTGCCAGTCCCTACACCTTTAATACCCTCAGGGGGATTAACAAAATTAACTCCCAATCCATTAATTGTGTTATCGCTACTGGCCATACTTGGAAATACCAGTATCATTGGACCGATTTTATTCTCATTTAGGAGTTTTTCATAAATTTCAATTACAGTGGATTCTTCCCTACTTTGATCTTCATTGGGATTGACCCATTCCCGTTCATGTCCCCTTAGTATGTAGACAACGGGGTATCTTGTTCTAACATTTTTTTTATAATCTTCAGGGAGATATACATAATAACTCTTTTCCGTTTCCAAAGCCTCACTATAAAAGCTAACCTTTGATACCTTTTCATTTGCAAACCCTAAGGCTGTTCGTTTGTTATCTTGTAAGTCATAAGATGTCTTACTGGCACACCCCATCAATATAATTGGGAGCAAAAGGCTTATAAGAAATGGCTTCAACATGTATTTCCCTCCTGGATTGAATCTAATAATCTACATTATTCGACATTATTCAGTGAATTCCTGCTTTTTGGTGAGGGGAGGGGATTTGGGGAGAGTGGGATGTTAACGAGGATTTTAAAGCATGCTAACGCGGATTTTTAAGGGAGATTTCGTGATGGCGGGTCTTTAAGTTCTTTGGCCACGGATCAACACGGATCTTCACAGATAAATGGCTGTGCGTGCATTTTGTAGGTCATATTATAATGGCAACTGAAACGATTAAAGGCAGATTAGGGAAACAAAGTTTCCTGATTAGGAAGCTATAGCTTCTGATTAGGAGCCTTTGGCTCTGATTAGGAGAATTACATTCTCTGAGTAAAAATTTGTAGGGGCCGTACCTCGTGTCGGCCCTAGCATTCAAAATGGACATATATTCACGTATGCTTTTTGTTATATTATAGTGAAATATAGTGTGAAGGGTTTTGAAGTTTAGACCCAACAGTAAACCCAGATGCAATGTTCAGTGAGTTTTCAGTGGTGAATATGTTTTTACAAGATATTTTTATTAACCACTGAAACGATTAACTGCTGAAGTGATGCTGGGTCAAAGTGCGTAATTAATTGCTGAACTGATGCTGGGGCAAAAGGGCGGAATTAATTGTTGAATTGATACTGGGTCTTAAGATCTTTTGTTAACACGGAAAAATACTGCACTTCTTTGGGTCTTGGGATTGCACTGATTTCACGGAGAAACCTAAATCAAAGGCATAAAAACTCTTGATTTCACAGATTTTTATAGATTTCACTGGGTTGATTATCACTTGGGGTCTAATTATATAAAAATCAGTGGACCTGAAATCATTCAAAAGAACTGGTTTGCCTTAGTGGGACCTAGTATCAACATCTTCCCATAACCGTGTTAAAGGTCTTCACAAAATCGTAGCCAAAGGCTTTAGCCTTGTCAGGATGGCTAGCTATGTTTGATTCTTTTCGTATATTTGTTTGTAGTGAAATATAGTGTGAAAG
>CAYYRM010000308.1:0-2670 GCA_964474005.1 uncultured Eubacteriales bacterium | reverse complement strand
GGAGAATTCTTGGCTTATATTTTTTCTGCCACTAGGTGGCATAGTCATTGGTTATCTTTATAAATATTATGGAAAAAACTCTAGGAAAGGTGTAAATCTTATACTTGATAAAATACATCAGCCAAAAATTAGTATTCCTCTAATCATGGGCCCACTTGTCTTTATTGCAACCTTTATAACACATCTTCTAGGTGGTTCTACAGGCAGGGAAGGTGCCGCCTTACAAATGGGTGGTACCATCTCCGAATTTATGAATCGCAAATTAAAAGTCAGTAATGAAGAGCAAAAAATATTATTTATTGCTGGAATAAGTGGTGGTTTTGGCTCTGCCTTTGGTTTGCCTTTGGCAGGAACTATCTTTGGAATGGAAGTTTCTTCTGCTGGAAAAATGAAATATGAAGCTTTGGTACCTTGTTTTATTTCTAGTTTTATTGGTAATTTTGTAACCATGGCATGGGGCATTGAGCATGAGGAAGTTTTTATAGACTTGATTCCATCTATTACTATATTTACAGTAATTAAAGTTATTCTGTTAGCAATACTTTTTGGAATCATAAGCATTTGTTATAGTGAATTAAAACATCATATTAGAAAATTTTCAATGAAGTACCTTAAAAATCCTATGTTAATAGGAATGGTTGGAGGTATTTCCATTGTTGCATTGGTTTATATTATAGGCACAACAGATTATTTGGGTCGTAGTTTGTCTATGTTTGAAGAGGCTTTTAATGGAACAGTTCCACCCTTTGCTTTTCTTGCAAAACTTGTTTTTACTGCAATAACTATGGGAACTGGTTTTAGGGGTGGGGAAGTTATCCCTATTTTCTTTATAGGCGCAACTTTAGGAAATGTTTTAGCACCCATTTTCAATTTACCAACCGCTTTCCTTGCTGGATTAGGCCTTACAGGCGTACTATGTGGTGCCATTAATGCTCCCATAACTTCATTTATCCTTGCTGTTGAAATGTTTCATGGAAAAGGAATTGAGTTCTTTTTTATTATCTGTATTATTAGTTATATTTTTTCTTGGCATCATGGCATTTACTCTTCTCAAAGATTGTATGAACCCAAAACCAAATTATTGAACCTTCCTAACGGTGAAACTATTTCTCACTTAAAATTAAAAAAACGTGTTTAACTTAATATCGCCAATAGAATATTTTATTAGTAATCAACAAATAATAAATCTGTCCCTAATGTTTAAGGAGGTGTTTTTGTGAACTATAATCGTGCAAAAGAAATTTCTAAATCACCTATAATGGCTGATGTAACTTATAATGGCTCTAATGTATATATCGAGCAAGTAAATGAAACCAAAATGGCTGCTAGTATTCACTTACTAAATGATCCTAGTAGAAGTATGGAAGTTCCTGTAGATAGCCTAATCGAACATTAATCTTTTCTTTTTCACCTCTTGAGAACATACCTACAACAGGTTTTTTTATGCTATAATATCATTGGGTGATTCAGATGATGCTATTTAAAAATAGTTGGAAAAAGCTATTAGAAGATGAGTTTAAAAAAGACTATACTATAAAACTTCAAGAATTTTTAATATCCGAATATAAATCTAAAATTATTTATCCAGATAAAGACGATATTTTTAATGCTTTGCATTACACAGACTATAAAGATATAAAAGTGGTTATATTAGGTCAAGACCCTTACCATGGCCCTAACCAAGCACATGGATTAAGCTTTTCAGTAAAACCAGGTATACCTACCCCACCTTCTTTAGTGAATATTTTTAAAGAACTTAAAGAAGATGTCGGTTGTACTATACCAAATAATGGTTATTTGAAAAAATGGGCTGACCAAGGTGTTTTGTTGCTTAATACCGTATTAACTGTTGTCGGCGGACAAGCCAATTCTCATAAGAATATGGGTTGGGAGACTTTTACTGATAAAGTTATAGAATTATTAAATCACAGAGAAAATCCTATTGTATTTATTCTCTGGGGAAGTAATGCACAGTCTAAGATCAAAATGATTACTAACCCTAATCACTATATCATAAAATCAGTGCATCCAAGCCCTTTGTCATCTTATAGAGGCTTCTTTGGAAGCAAACCCTTTTCCAAAGCTAATGAATTCCTTGTTTCTAAAGGAAAAGAGCCCATTGATTGGCAAATTGAAAATATACTATAAAAGGACATCATGATGATGTCCTCATTTTTATCCTAATTGAAATTTTCTAACCAATAAGACAGCTACTAATCCTAATAATCCTGTAACCATAAATCCCATTGATAACCCTAAGGTATCAGATATAAATCCTAATATGACTGGGCCCATAACCATTCCTATCCCATAAACTGCCTGAAAAAATCCCATTGCTGTAGCTCTTTTATTTTGCCCAATGTCTTTTATTCCAAGGCCCATTAGTAGTGGAAATACCATACTTCTGCCTATTCCTGCAAAAAATTGAACAATCATTAAAATCCACAAGTTAGGCACAAAAGGTATCAAGATACAAAGTATAGTACTGAGGGAAAATCCATATATAATGGTTTTATTAGTTCCCCACCACCCCACTAAAACGGTACCAGTAATTGCCGAAACCCAAATACCTGGAATAATATTTATAGCCGTTATCCAACTTAATTCTAAACCACTTGCACCTAGCTCTCTAGCCACTATTGGTACAAAACCTAGCGCCGTTGCATATGT
>CAYYRM010000307.1:0-2678 GCA_964474005.1 uncultured Eubacteriales bacterium | reverse complement strand
ACTTTTCTTGACCTTTTCCACAAATAAAATAACAGCCATTTTGCTAGCATACTCACCATGATTATGACCACCCATACCATCTGCTATAATGGCGTAGGTACCCAATTGGCAAACACCATGCCCAAAAAAGTCTTGATTTGTATCCCTAACTAAACCTGTATGGGTTTTTGCATAGATTTTCATAAAACACCCCTATCCTTCCCTAGCTCTTTTTCCGCAATTGCCCACAGGCTGCATCAATATCAGAGCCTAATTCTCTCCTTATAGTAACTTCAAATCCAATATCTTTCAATACCTTTTGAAATTTTTCTATTGCTTTATCACTGCTACGTTCAAGTTTTTCGTTGTGGGAATTGTTTATGGGAATCAAATTGATGTTACACAAAAGACCAGATAGGGTTTTAGCAAGATTAAAGGCGTCCTTATCTGAATCGTTGAAACCCTTTATCATTGCATACTCAATTGTCATCCTTCTTTTTGTTTTTTCAACATAATACTTACATGCAGTAATGATTTCTTCAATGGTGTATCGTTTAGCTATGGGCATAATTTCTTTTCTTTTCTCGTCCTCTGCCGCATGTAGGGAAAGTGCTAAGGTTATTCCTAACCCTTCATCTGCCAACTTATAAATGGCTGGTACAATCCCAGATGTAGAAAGGGTTATATTTCTAATACCTATATTAAAAGTATTTTCATCATTCATAAATTTGATAAATCTAAGGACATTGTCGTAATTATCTAAGGGCTCCCCAATACCCATGAGCACAATGTTTCCGATACGCTTGTTGGTAAGTCTTTGAACTTGCCAAAACTGTTCAACCATTTCACTTAGGGAGAGATTGCGTTGGAATCCATCAGCACCTGAATTACAAAAAACACAAGCCATTTTACAACCAACTTGTGTGGAAAGGCAGATGCTTGTACCGTAATTGTAATCCATAACTACAGTTTCCACAGTACTCATATCCTTAAATTTAAAAAGAAACTTTTTAGTTCCATCTTTTGAAACTTGTTTATCTTTAATTATTGCTTCACCAATCATAAAATGATTACTAAGGTCCTCACGAAGTTTTTGTGGTAAATTAGACATTTCCATAAAATTATTCACTTGTTTATGATAAATCCATTCTTCTATTTGCTTAATTCTAAATTTCTGACTAATAAATGGCGACATTTTCTCAGTCAACTGTTCTCTTGTCAAACCTACGACATTTATCACTATTTTCACCTCTTAATTAATTTTGCCATATAAAATCCATGACATTTATCCCTATGTGGGTATAGACGGATTTCATCTAATAAACTAAATTCCTTATGACTAACTAAAAACTGTTTAATTAAGTCCTCGTTCTCTTCCTTTGTTACAGTGCATGTTGAATAAACCATAACACCATTATTTTTTAATAGAAAAGCTGCATTTTCCAATAGAGATTTTTGGGTTTCAACTATGGATAGTATATCTTCTTTATTCTTAGTCCATTTTATATCAGGTTTATTAGGTATAACTCCCAACCCGCTACAAGGGGCGTCAAGAAGAATTTTATCAAAAGCTTTCCCTTTGAGCTTATCCTTTGCCATGGTTCCATCCAATTGCATTGTTTCAATAATATTTAGACCTAGTTTATCCCTTAATTCACGGATTAACTCAAGTTTATGTGAGTGAATATCGCAGCTTAGTACACTACCTTGGTTGTTCATCAGTTGCCCTATTAGCGTTGTTTTTCCCCCTGGAGCAGCACACATATCCAAGATTGTCTCCCCTGGGTTAGGTGCTAGCAGCTCCACAACCTTTATGGAAGCTTGTTCTTGAATAATACAAAGCCCTTCTTTTAATAATCCATCCAACTTGCTTACAGGAACCTTATCCTCTAAGATAATACCATTTTCACATAAACTAGATTGTACTGCAGCTATGCCCATATCCCTTAATTTTCTTAGAAAAGCCTCATTATTGATTTTTAAGGTATTAACCCTTAAGGTTAAAGGTAATTCTTTATTTAAGCTTAAACAAAAAGACTCCAGCTCGTCATGGTCTTGAAAAAGTTCATGGAATATATTAATCATCCAATCTTCCAATGAATATTTAATACTTAGGTATTTTAAAGTATCATCTTTCGGTATAGTTATTTTTCCTTTATCCCTTATTATACTACGAAGTACCCCATTTACAAAATTCCCTTTGCTAACACCACCGCGATTTTTAGCCACCTTCACTGCCTCAGAGGTAACTGCAAAGTCTGGGGTGTTTAGAAAGTATATTTGATATGTTGACATAAGCAAAAGGTTTTTAACCCAATATTGTTGTTTATGGGGCCTTTTCACATATTTACTTAATACGTAAAAAAGATATTTTTTGTGGGTTATTACCCCATAAATAATATTTGTAAACAAAGCTTTATCTTCAGAAGTAAAGGAATATTTGTTTAAATATTCCTTTACCACTAAATTTGAGTATGAATTTTTCTGGTCGATTTTCATTAGTGCTTCTAGGCAGTATTCTCGAGTATTCACTTATATCACCCTAATTTCTTCTGTTATTTCTTAAAAGTAATAATCTCAAAATTTGTGCTAAAGCCACCGCTGTGGCAGCCACATAGGTAAGGGCTGCTGCATCTAACACAGCCTTAGAACGTTTTTCTTCTTCAGGGTAAATGAAGCCCGCGTCAGATAGCAAAGCC
>CAYYRM010000306.1:0-2696 GCA_964474005.1 uncultured Eubacteriales bacterium | reverse complement strand
AGTATTTCTTCAACTTGATCAGATGTAACTGCATCTATACCACAGCCGAAGGAATTTAGTTGCACCAGCTCTAAGTTTTCATTTGTGGCAACAAAGCTTGCAGCTGCGTAGAGTCTAGAGTGATATGCCCATTGGTCCACAACCCTTAACGGTCTTTCTATACTACCTAGATGAGCTATGGAGTCTTCAGTTAATACAGCCATCCCTAGATTATTCACAAGTTCAGGGATTCCATGGTTTATTTCAGGATCCACGTGATATGGCCTTCCTGACAAGACGATGCCTTTGACTTGGTGCTTTTCTATATATTTTAAGGTCTCTTCACCTTTAGCTTGAATATCTTTTTTGAATTCCCATTGTTCTGTCCATGCCTTTTCAACTGCTTGGGCTATGTGTTTCTTTGATAAGCCAAAACCACTTAGTTCTTCATAAAGCCTTTGAGCCAGTCTTTTCTTATGATGGAAGGGTAGAAAAGGTTTCATAAAATTTATTCCCTTTTCCCTTAACTCATCTACGTTGTTTTTAATTACCTCAGGGTAAGAAATAACAATGGGACAATTGTAGTGGTTATTGGCACCTTCTTGTTCTTTGTGATCATGGGTTATGCTTGGGTAAAATATATTGGTTATTCCTTGATCAATCAGACTTTGAATATGACCATGAACCAGTTTTCCTGGGTAACAAACTGATTCCGAGGGGATTGTTTCTATTCCCTTTTCGTATACTTCCTTTGAAGATCTTTCAGACAGTTGCACCCTAAAACCTAGGTCTGTAAAGAAGGTAAACCAAAAAGGATAGTTTTCGTAGATGTTTAGGACCCGAGGTATCCCAATGGTGCCCCTTTTTGCTTCTCTGTCTGATAAGGGTTGATATTTAAATAACCTATCATATTTGTAGCTATATAAATTTGGCATGGAATTGTTTTGGGATTGTGTTCCCAATGGCCTTTCACAGCGATTACCTGAGATGTATCTTTGTCCATCATTAAATCTATTTATGGTCAGCATACAATTATTCGAGCATAGATTACATCGGGCCATATTGGTTTTGATTTCGAAATTTTTTAGTTCACTTTCTTTAAGCAATGTGGTTACAGAACCTTCCACATACCTTTCCTTTGAGATTAGGGCAGCACCAAAGGCTCCCATTATACCAGCAATATCTGGTCTTATGGCCTCCCTTTCTGCTAAAAGTTCAAAGCTTCTCAGTACTGCATCGTTGTAGAAGGTCCCCCCTTGGACCACTATCTTGTCCCCAAGTTCTTTGGGGTTTCTAATTTTAATTACTTTAAATAGAGCATTTTTAACCACAGAGTAGGAAAGTCCAGCAGATATATCACCCACTGCGGCCCCTTCCTTTTGAGATTGCTTTACCCTAGAATTCATAAATACAGTACATCTAGAACCCAAATCCACTGGTTTTTTTGCCATGATGGCTTCTTTGGCAAAGCTTTCTATTTCCATGCCCAATGAGTAGGCAAAGGTCTCTAAAAATGATCCACATCCTGAGGAACATGCTTCATTTAATAGGATATTGTCTATTACTCCATCCTTTATCCTCAGGCATTTCATATCCTGTCCACCGATATCTAAAATGAAGTCCACCCCAGGACAGAAAAATTCTGCAGCCTTATAATGGGCCACTGTCTCTATTTCACCAATATCCATTTTCAGTGCAGCCTTTATAAGTCCTTCGCCATAACCGGTAACTGTGGATTTTACTATGGTAGCTTTTTCTGGTAACACGCTGTAAAGTTCATTTAACACTCTAATGGTTGATTTTAAAGGGCTTCCTTCATTACTGCCGTAATATGAATACAATATGGCTCCTGATTGGTCAATTAGTGCTGCTTTTGTGGTTGTGGACCCTGCATCGATACCTAAAAAGCATTTTCCCTCATAGTCTTCGATGTTTCTTCTGTTAACTGTATGTTTAGTATGTCTTGCCCTAAAGGTTGTTAGTTCTTCTTCTGAAGCAAATAATGGATCCAGCCTATCTGTTTCCACCACATTGGCACCCTTAAGGTACTCCAGTTTTTCTAACAGTTCATCAAAATTTAATACCCTCTCTTCAGTGGATTACAAAGCTGCCCCCATGGCAATGAATAGTTGGGAGTTTTCCGGAAATATAATTTGAGATTCAGTTAAGTTTAATGTTTCGATAAACCTTTTTCTAAGCTCTGATAAAAAGTAAAGGGGCCCCCCTAAAAAGGCTATGTTTCCACGGATGGGTCGTCCGCAGGCTAAACCACTTATGGTCTGTATGACCACCGATTGGAATACCGATGCAGCTATATCCTCCTTTGCTGCCCCTTCATTTAATAAAGGCTGAATATCAGTTTTAGCAAAAACTCCACATCTGGCGGCAATGGGGTATATTGTTTTATAGCCCTTTGCCAATTCATTTAAGCCCTCAGCATCGGTTTTTAAAAGGGTAGCCATCTGGTCAATAAAAGAACCTGTTCCCCCAGCGCATGTTCCATTCATTCGCTGGTCTACCCCGTCAGTGAAGTAGGTGATTTTAGCATCTTCCCCCCCTAATTCTATGGCAACATCTGTATGGGGATGAAATTTTTGTACTGCTTTTGTACCTGCAATCACCTCTTGAATAAATCCAACATTTAAGCTTTTTGCAATGGATATTCCACCAGATCCAGTGATAATTAGAGTTATGTCTCTACAAGGGAATTCACTGTG
>CAYYRM010000305.1:0-2714 GCA_964474005.1 uncultured Eubacteriales bacterium | reverse complement strand
TCTTTCTCTTACTTAGTTTAACATCCTCCCATTTGCTAGCAGCAACACTTTTACCAAAAGAAAAACAACGTCTCACACCCATATAATCCAAAGCTAGTTTCATGGTTTTATTTGCCCTTCTTGTACCTGTGCCAGCCGCAGTTGAAACCACAAAGCCAATTTTTGAGAACATCTCAGATCGGGGTCGATGGGGCATCCACATATAGCATAAATGATCTATCAATGTCTTCATGCCCCCAGATACATCTAAACCGTAAACAGGGGAGGCCAATATGATTCCGTCAGATTCCAGTATAGTTTCTATTATGGGCAATACCCATTGATGGTGCGGACAAAATTTTTCACCCTTAAGAATGCAATTAAAACAACCCAAGCAATGCTCAGACAACTCCTTAGGTAGCCATATCTCAGAAAATTCAACTTCTCCATGTTTTTCTAAGGTTTCTTTGATTATTCTAACACAATTATAGGTACTACCTTTTCTAGCATTTCCATACACAATAACAACTCTCATGATAGCCCCCCTTAAACTAATTCCTGTTTAAAAACAGGCTTTAAATTACTTATCTCATCCCCTTGTTCCACCGACCAATTTACTCCATTCTCTAATAGATTATTACAAAAAATAATATGTTAAGTCCACTAAAATTTTGGAAAATTAAACTAAAAACTCCCACTATGATTTAGCAGGAGTTTTTCATGTTTTTCCCTATCCCATATACATTCTGCCAATCCCTAGAAAACTGTTCAACACTGGAATTTGTTATGGGGTGGGCAATTAGAGCATCCATAAGTTCAGGGCTAACTGTAATGGAGTGTGCACCAACCTTTGAAACTTCGTGTACTTGCTGGACATTCTTAAATGAAGCAGCCAGCACCTTACTTTTCAGTCCATGTATTTTCATAAGTTCTACCATATCCCGCACAACCCCCACACCATTTCCACCAATATTATCAATCCTATTGACGTATGGTGCCAAAAAGTCAGCTCCAGCCACTGAAGCCATAAGTGCCTGTTGAGCTGTTATAATTGCAGTGGCAGTCACATCATAACCTTGTTCTTTTAGAATTCTAATGGCCTTAATTCCCTCGGCAGTCACGGGTATTTTTATATATAACTTTCCCTTTATTTTCTCCCGCAAATATTCTGCCTCCCAGATAATCTCAGTGGCAGTGCTACCTAAAGTCTGAACATGAAGTAAGGATTCATCCCCTATTGTTTCACGGATTCCATTAACAATTTCTAAAAAGCCTTTTTTCTCCTTGGCTATAATACTAGGATTAGTTGTAACACCTATAACTGGATATAAATCCTTAGCCCTTTGAATAGCTGATAAATCAGCAGTATCTAACAAGTACATCATATAAATCATCCCCTTACCTTAAGTGAGATTTTATAAGTTGGTTAATACTTTTTGGACAATACTATTGTAATCTAAACCAAACTTTTCCTTTAAATAATCTAAAGTTCCCACTTCACCAAAATGATCTTCAATAGCTATCCTCAGCAGTTTAACTCCTAAGCAGCTTTCAGCCAACACTTCTGCAATGGCTGAACCTAATCCACCTATTTTACTGTGATTTTCTGCAGTCACAACTAGCTTTTTACCTATGCTAATATCTTTTATTAGCTCCACATCCAAGGGCTTAATTGTAAACATATCCACTATGGCAACAGAGATTCCTTTTTGTTCCAATACCTCTTTAGCTTTCAAGGATTCAGAGATCATTTCGCCCATGGCAAAAATCACAACTTCACTGCCCTCAGCCACAATATTACCTTTACCAATCTTAAACTCTGAACCTTCCTGATAGATATCTGGTATGCTTTTCCTTGGAGCCCTTATATAATAAATTCCATAGTGTTCAACGGTATTTTCAAGTATCCACTTAAATTGTGTGGCATCAGCAGGAGCTAACACCGTTATCCCTGGTATAACCCTTGTCAAAGCTAAATCTTCTACACTGGTATGAGTTCCTCCATTGTGAAGTGCCCAAAAACCAGGATCTGATCCATAAATCCGTAGGTTACCTTTTTGGTATCCCCCTGACAAAAACAACTGGTCATAGGGCCTTCTGGTGGCAAAGGGTGAAAATGTATGGATAAATGGAATTTTACCAGTCAAAGACATTCCACAACTGGCACCCACCATATTGGCTTCACTAATACCCATATTAATACACCTGTCTGGAAACTCCTTAAACAATTTTGCAGTGCCTGAAGCATTGACCAAGTCTGCATCACATACTATTATCCTTTCATCCTTTCTCATCATCTCTATCAATGTATCTTGATAAACAGACCTTAGCTCCTTTGGATTTTGTATTTCTGCCAACATATATCCCATTACTCTACCTCCTCAAGTTCTTTGCTAAGATTAGAGATAGCTAAATCCAATTGCAATTGTGTTTCCCCTGCGAACCTAATGTGATGATTATCCTTTAAATTCTCGAAAAACTCTAAGCCCTGTCCTTTTACAGTGTCTAAAACAATACATCCACACTTATCTTTGATTTCTAGCAATTCTAAAATTGCATCCCGGATCTCCTCTTCCTTAGAACCATTTACCCTTCTAGCTTCTAAACCAAAGGCTGTTAGCTTTTCTTTATAATCAAAGGGATCCATTATCTCCTTTGTGGTTCCATCCAATTGTTTATGATTCTCATCAATGAATATAATCAAATTGGAAAGCCTATGATGGGCTGCAAACTGG
>CAYYRM010000304.1:0-2728 GCA_964474005.1 uncultured Eubacteriales bacterium | reverse complement strand
ATGTTAAAAAAATTGGCAATCATACTTTTTATAGATAACTACTTAAAGGACCTTTTTGGTCCTTTTTTTCTACAACAAATTATCAGCTAAAGCAGGAAATTAACTAAATGTCTTGAATATATATAATTGAGGGTAAATCACAAATATGAAGATAGTATTGGTTTTAAAGTACTACCTAGAGGAGAGTGTTTATGAAAAACAATATACTCTTAAATATTTATTTTGGTTTAATTGCTATCTTCTCCAGCCTTGTATTTATAATGTTCATGTTTAAAATAATAATCCCAATCTGGATCTTTGCTCCTTTAATTATCTCAATTACCTTAGTTATTCCGTTGTTAAACTCTGTGAAAGGTAAAGTTATACTTTTTATTTTAAATTCCATTCTAACAGTTTCAGCGATAAGTTGTTATTATATTATCTTTATATCTCCAAAATACAACCTAAGTTTGAGTATAATAATTATGTTAATTAGTATACTGTTTATCCCATTTATCACAGATGAACTGATATCCAAAAGGAAAACTCAACCCAAAAGAATACTTTATACTTTTAGCATACCAGCCCTTATTACAGTATTAGTAGTTGTGGCCAGTGGCTATATATACAAACCCATTAACTTATCATTAGGAGAGATTGAAATTATCCCTGATGTTTTAGCCTATGAAATCAGAAGAAACCAGAAAGTAAATCTAACCATTATTTCTTCAGAGGATTTTATCGATAATCTATGTAATGATCTAAAGGATAGTGAGTTAGAGTCCACTGATACAATTGCAAGCTTAATGGTATGGAAACTGGATGCAAAAGAAAAAAAATCAGTGAACTTAAGCTTAAGTGTACTGGATAATAAATTTGATAATGGAGGTATAAACTCCTATCAAATAACCATTTACCCCACGGGCCATGCTTACCTTAAGGTATACATTGATGAGAATTATGTAGCATTTCCAGTGACCTTATCAAAGGAAACCATGGGATTTTTTAATTATATATTTTAAAGGGTTAGCCACATGGGCTAACCCTTTTTAGTTAAACATATTTATCAGCATAACAACCAAGGCAATAAATCCTACAACTCCTACCACAGCACCCATTACCTTCCATGGACTAATTGGAGCTTCACCTTCCACACGTCCAGATTGACCATTGACCATGAATTGATAGGTCTTGTCTTTGTAAGTATAGGATGATATCCAAACAGGCAATAATAGATGCTTAAATTTAATATCGTTATACTGTGTATTTATACTTAATGCCCTTACCTCATCTGCATTTATCTGACGGGTAACCCCAGAGCGGATATTAGAATCAATTATTTGGCGGGCATGATTCCAGCCCTCTTTTAAGCCAATACTATATTTTTCGGTAATAAATCCAGATAAAAACTCAGGTTTATAATGAACCAAGTCCTGTAGTCCAAAGGGCTTAATTTTATTTATAATTTTTTCATTTACATGTTTTGATCCATTAATAAGAACATCATCGAAGAAGGCACTGTAATTTCCACTGGTATGTCTCCAACGGGTTTTTCTAACCTGCCTAGTCACCTGTTGTCTTTTGCCATTTCTAGTTACCCAGTGAGTTTCTGTTACATAGTAATATGTTCCTGCTTGAGCCGTATATTGAGAATAAGTTTGAGAGTCATAGGTCCAAAAGGGCACATATACCCCTTCTAGGCGATGGGAGATGTATTGATGTTTCAGGGCTTTAGGAGCAAAGTATCTTTTGGTAAGCCACTTTAAAAAGCTTTGTTCAGCATCCTTTTTACTTACCTTAAAGGGAATTAGTGTTTCAGGGGCAATCCCTGAATTCTTGTTATCCTGGACAATATGTGAGGAGCCACAAAATGGGCAAAATTGTGATGCAATATTAGCATCTAAGATTGTATCTGCCCCACACCCATCACAATGAATAACTTTTTTTTCAGTTCCCCAATCCTCTGGTGGGTTAGCCAATGCCGATGTAAAACAGTGTTCCTTGATATCATCCATTTCCTTTTCGATATCAATTTTATTATCACAATAGGGACAAACCATGGACTGTGCCCCAGGATTGAACTTGATGTTAGCTCCACAGGCTGGACAAGGGAACCTATCTGTTGAGGCTCTAACTGTATTTTCCATTCAAAACCTCCTTAAGCTTTAGTGCCACATTCTGGGCAGAACTTTGTGTTAGGGGCTAGATCTTTACCACAGCCAGAACATTTAAGTTCTTGGGCACTGCCACACTCTGAACAAAACTTAGCACCTTGGTTAATTTCACTATTACATTTAACACAATTGACTTTAGGGGCTCCCAATGTTTGCCCACAAGAGCTACAAAACTTTGCCGAAGGGTTGTTAGAAGCATTACATTTAGGGCAAGGCACAGTGTTTTGAGCCTGATTTTGGGGTTGCCCTTGCATATTTTGAGAAAGGGTCTGTGCCATCACTTGACCTAATCCAGCACCTGCTCCTAGGCCTACACCAGCCCCTGCTAAACCGCCACTGGGGTTTTGAGCCGCATCCCGAAGGGCTTCTGCAGCTTGGTACTGGGTATACTGTTGCATATTGCCAAGTACTCCCATGGAAGTCCTTTTATCCATAACTTTTTCTACCTCTTCAGGCAGAGATATATTTTCAACGAATAGGGAAACAAGTTGTAAACCCAAGCCTTCAAACCTTGGCTGCAGGGTTTCAGTTGCCTGTTCACCGATTTCATTATAATGCATGGCAAGATCAAGGGC
>CAYYRM010000303.1:2431-2737 GCA_964474005.1 uncultured Eubacteriales bacterium | reverse complement strand
TGCAGATGTAATCTTAAACCTTATTCCACAAAGTATCGGTGTCCTAAAACCAAAAGGTCAAATTATCCTATCTGGAATAATTCTTAACCGTCAAAGGGATATTATAGAATGTCTAAATAATTACAACTATCAGATTAAAGATATTGAAATCGAAGGAGAATGGGTGGCAATTTCAGCCCAAAGGATGGATTAGTATGTTTAGAATAGCAATAGAGGGAGATATTACTTTAGGTCAAACACTTATACTAACAGGTGAAGAGCATCACTACCTATCAAAGGTGTTACGGCTTAAAGACAATGACCAAA
>CAYYRM010000303.1:0-2421 GCA_964474005.1 uncultured Eubacteriales bacterium | reverse complement strand
CGGTTTTATCTCAATCCAAAAAAGATATTACCCTAAAGATTGACCAGAAGCTAGATAATGACTCAGAGCCTAGAAGCAACGTGGTTTTGGCCTTTGGTTACCCAAAGGGAGAAAAAATAGATTTGGTAATACAAAAGGCCACAGAACTGGGAATATCCCAGCTATGGCCTGTGATTACAAAAAGATCAATAGTTAAACTTGATGATAAAAAAGCAGATAGAAAAATAGAACGTCTAGAAAAAATAGCCAAAGAAGCAACTGAACAATCGGGAAGACTTAAAATACCTGAAATAAAAATATTTAATTCCCTTAGGGAAATGAATGAACAAATAAACCAAGAAAAAGACTTATTATTAATACCATGGGAGCAAGAAAACTTAAAATCACTACCAACTGATAAAATACTAAATTGCACAGGGAGAATAATAATATTAATTGGTCCTGAAGGTGGTTTAGATCCAAAAGAGTTAGAAGTATTAAGTAAATACACTACAATAACCCTAGGAAAAAGGATTTTAAGGGCTGAAACAGCTTGTATTGTGGCAACAACCCTGGTAATGCATACCCTTGGTGAGTTAGGAGGTCCATAAATGAAAAAAGTTGCCTTTATGACATTAGGATGCAAAGTTAACCAAGACGAAACAGATAGTATGATGGATCTCTTCCAAAAAGCTGGATACACCACAGTGGATTTCGGTGATGTTTCCAATGTCTATGTAATAAATACATGTACCGTTACTCAAGTGGGAAGTAAGAAATCTAGGCAAATGATTAGAAGAGCTCATCGAATTAATCCATCTGCACTCATTGTTGTCACAGGTTGCTATTCACAAACAGCCAGTGAGGAAGTGGCAAAAATACCGGGGGTTGGTCTAATAGTAGGAAATGATCAAAAACATAATATAGTACAATTGGTGGAAGAGACTCAAAATGCTGAGGACTTAAAAATACTGGTATCTGAAAGACACATGCTTAATGAATTCCATTCATTACCCATATCCACCTCAAGACAAAGGCATAGGGCAACCCTTAAAATACAAGAAGGGTGTGATAATTTTTGCACCTACTGTATAGTGCCATTTGCCCGGGGGCCCATAAGAAGTAAAAAATTGGATGAAGTAATAAAGGACTGCAAAGGGCTGGTAAATGAAGGCTATCAGGAGATTATCTTATCAGGTATACATCTAGGTTCATATGGAAGGGACTTAGAAGAACATGTATCCTTGGCAGACGTAGTAAGGGAACTATCTAAAATAGAGAAATTAAGTAGAGTTAGATTAAGTTCTGTGGAACCAACGGACTTTACCACTGATCTATTGGAAGCCATTAAAACTTCCAAAAATATATGTAACCATTTTCATGTCCCCCTTCAAAATGGTTGTGACAGAATTCTTGATCTTATGGGAAGAAAGTACACAACAAAATTTTACCTAGAAACCATAAATCAGTTAAGAACCTTAAAAGAAGATGTAGCCATAACCACAGATATAATGGTCGGATTTCCTGGAGAAACCCAAGAGGATTTTGATATCACATTAGAGTTTGTAAAAAAAGCTAAATTTTCAGGTATGCATGTATTCAAATATTCCCCTAGAGAAGGAACCCCTGCAAGTAAATTCGAAAACCAATTAAATAACCAAATAAAAGACGAAAGAAGTAAAAGGCTTACTGATTTGGCTTTAGATCTAAAAAAAGACTTCAACAAGAAGTTTTTAGAAACAACTTTAGATGTTTTATTTGAAAAAGAAGAAAGTGGTATTATAGAAGGACATACTTCCAACTATATTCTAGTGGAAGCAAAGGGCTCTAAGGAGAATTTAGGTAAGATCGTACCAGTAAAGCTTGAAGAATTAGATGAAGAAAAAATTGTAGGAACAATTAAATAATGTATTTAAAAAGTACTTGACGCATATAGTAATAGTGAAAAAAATGGGGGGGAGCTATATGTCTAAAGTATTTGTTTTTGAAGGTAAAAGACTAATACCATTATTTATCTTGCTAATGCTTTTAGTGACAGTATCCATATATGATATTATATCAACATCGGACCAGGCTTTGGAGGTAACTGGAGAAAATGTTCATTATGTAAGTGTGGAGCAGGGTAAAATATACACACAAAAACAGCTGGTTATAATCGACAATATGGAAAGCTGGGTAAGCTTTTTACAAAATAATAACATCACACATCCTGATTACTCCTTTGATCCAAACAATCAAGTTGCTGTGATAACAATGAATTTTCAAATCCAAAATATCTTAACATCAAATGATGACCTTGGTAGAAAAGTAATGAATGTTATAATGACAGAAAAAAATGCTTATTATAAAATTTACATAATGCCAAAGGATCAACAAGTTGATAATAAAGATGCCATTTGGAACTTCTACGATGAGAAAGGAAAAAAATTAGACCAAATAAAA
>CAYYRM010000302.1:0-2742 GCA_964474005.1 uncultured Eubacteriales bacterium | reverse complement strand
CATTTCACAGCAAGGTTAAAGCCTGTGGAGTAACAAGATATATTTGAAAAACGCCATTTTGCATGGCGTTTTTCCTACGTATGTCATATATAAATAATTTGTAAATCCATGGATATATATGTTCACAAATAATTAATTTATGGTTAAAATATAAAGGGTGAATGAAATTTCTTTTATGATATAATATATATGTAAGTAAAAAGGGGGGATTTTCTGGGAGAGTTAGGATTAACTTTACGGGAGGTAACTTTTATGAATATCGCTTTTTTTCTCACTCCTAAAAGCGAAGTTGTTTACGAGTCTGAGAATGCAACCATGAGGCAAGTACTAGAGAGAATGGGTTATCATAGATATGCAGCCATTCCATTAATAGATGAAGGTGGAAAATATGTTAGTACAATAACCGAAGGGGATTTGTTGTGGAAAATGAAAAATTCACCGGACCTTTCCTTTAAAGATACCAGCAAGATTTCCATTCAAGATGTACCTAAACATATAATTAACAAACCTGTATCCATAAATTCAAACATTGAGGACTTAATAGAACTGGCTGTGAACCAAAACTTCGTGCCAGTAATTGATGATAAAGGAATATTTATAGGTATTATAAAACGTAGCGACATTTTAAACTACTGTTACGATAAATATCTATCAGCAACCCAAAGCTTTAACCACTTGTAAAAAAGTGGTTATTTTTTTGCGACTTATGACCTATTTTTAGCAACAGAGGATTATGGTACCATATTACTATGGGTTATAGTAATTTGGGTGAAAATTATAAGGAGGTTACTGTTTTGTCAATTCAATGGAAGATTGTCGCAATTATATCTTTACTAGTGGTTATACCCATGGCTTTTCTAGGTTATACCAACTACACCAAAGCAACCCAAGTTTTGACAGATGACTTTAAGCTAAAATCAAACCAGTCCATAGATTTAGCAAATCACACCACAGATATTTACTTACACTCTTTAGAACATGCATTAGAATCTATCGCTAGCCTTGAAGAGGTGCAAAGGGGCCTTGAATCCCCAGCTAATACCCAAAGGATGTTGGATAAATTCAAAGCATTGGTGGATACATATGAAGAGGTAACACATATGTATGTTGGGACAGCGGATAAAGGCTTTTATATATACCCCCATGTGGAATTAGTGGGATTTGATCCCACCGTAAGACCATGGTATATTGAAGCCACCACCAATAACAGACTAATATGGACTGACCCATATGAGAGTGGAGATGGCTCAGGAATTGTTGTATCAGCTGCCATGCCATTAAGAAATTCATACAGTAACAATGAAGTTGTGGGTATCATAACCATCGATATCAACTTAAGATATTTACAAGCATTTGTTGATAATATAAGAATCGGTGAAACGGGAACAGTTTCCTTGGTGGCTGATACTGGTAGGGTAATAACCCATCCAGATCAAAGCATCATAGGGCAAATGCTACCTATACCTGAACTTCTAGATGCCATATTGGAAAACAAAGAAGGTGACCTGGATTTTCAATATATGGATGAAAATCGTTTCGCCGTATTTAACACCATCGAAAGAACAGGCTGGAAACTAATAGGGTCTCCAGTTTATGAGGAAGTATATCAAAACGTTGGTTTTATCCTGTCATCATTATTAACCAATGGAATCATAGCTATTTTGTTGGCTTGTATTGTGGGATACCTACTGGCAATGACCATAACAAAACCTATTAAAAATCTCGTGACAGATCTTAAGTATATAAGTGATGGAAATTTCACTATCAGAACAAAGGTAACATCAAAGGATGAAATTGGTGTACTGGGCAATGCAGTTAACCAAATGACTAGTCAACTGGGAGCACTTTTACAAAATATCCACAACGTATCACAACAGTTAGGTGTTGCGTCAGAGAATCTAGCTGCAAACACCGAGGAAACCACAGCCTCAACCAGTGAGGTATCCAGGGCTGCAGATGAAATAGCTAAGGGTGCCTCAGAACAAGCCAAAGATATGGAAACAGGCTCTGAAATGACCCGAAATCTAGACGATAAATTCGTGGAACTAAACCAAGGCTCTCAAATGATACTGGACTTAACCAAGGAAGTTGCCCAAGCCAATGCCACAGGAAGTGGTGCAGTGGCTAAACTGGTTAAAGCCAACAAAGAAAATAACGTGGTTACAGAAAACATAGAAAAAACCATAATAGAGTTAAACAACAAAACCCAATTCATCGGTGGAATACTGGAAACCATAAGCAATATCTCCAACCAAACAAACCTACTGGCCCTAAATGCAGCGATAGAGGCAGCGAGGGCAGGGGATGCTGGAAGAGGTTTTGCAGTGGTAGCTGATGAGATCAGAAAACTAGCTGAGCAAACCAGTAAATCAACTGAAGAAATAGCCCATATAGTTGAGGAAATCCAAACAGAAAGTACCCGCTCAGTGGAAATAATGACCAAAACCAAAGAACAGGCAAGTATCCAAAACCTAGCCGTGGGAGAAGTAGACAAAGCATTCACCACCATCTCAGGATCCATCCAAAACATAACTGGTAGAATAGAATCAATTACCAAATATGTTGAAGATATGTCTAAGGACGGCAGGAACATAGTGGATGTAATCCAAAGGGTAGCAGCCATATCAGAAGAAACCGCAGCATCATCAGAAGAAGTAACAGCATCAATGCAACAAACGGCAATGGTGGCAGAAGAAGTAGCAAAAGCCGCAGAACAACTAAACAACCTAGCAGACAGACTAA
>CAYYRM010000301.1:0-2742 GCA_964474005.1 uncultured Eubacteriales bacterium | reverse complement strand
CAAAAGTATAAGGGTAAAAAAAACAATGGCCAAAAGGCCATTGCTTAGATAGCAAATACGTGTCTACCGATTCTAGCTATGATTTGACGAGTTCTAATCCATTGATTAGTTGCAGTAACTGGGTTGTAGTAGAATATTGCACCACCAGATGGATCAACACCTTTTAAAGCCTCTTCAACAGCTCTATAAGCAGTTTGGTTTGGAGTTAACCAAAACTGACCATCATGAACAGCTGTGAAAGCCCATGGTTCAAAAATAACGCCTTCAATGGTATTAGGAAATTCAGCATGTCTTACTCTGTTGAAAATAACAGCGGCAACAGCTACCTGACCTTCAAAGGGCTCTCCCCTAGCCTCACTATAAACAGCCCTAGCAAGAAGGTCCATTTCCTTTTGAGTAACGTTCATTATTCTGTTGGAAGTATTTGAGGTAGTAGGAGCATTGGTAACTGTATTTACCTCGGTTGAACCAGAAGGAATATCTATAACTTGTCCAGTGTAAATAACATCACCCTTAAGGTTATTTACCATTTTTAATTGTTCAATGGTAGTTCCAAAACGTTGAGCAATTAAAAACAATGAATCGCCCCTAACAACTGTATATTTTTGAACATTTTCTACCTGAGGAGTAGTTGCTTTGCTTCCTTCAGTAATATTAAGCTGCTGTCCCACGAAGATAATATCCCCTGTGATATTGTTTTCAGCCTTTAACGCCTCAATGCTAGTTCCAAAGCGTTGAGCAATTAAAAACAATGAATCTCCCCTAACCACTGTATAGGTTTGAACTTTATCACCTTGAGGTATTGAAATTTTTTGTCCAGCAAAGATCAAGTCTCCTGTTAAATTGTTTTCTGCCCTTAAAGCATCCACAGTTACACCGAACCTTTGACCAATTAGAAACAAGGAATCACCACGTTGAATAGTGTAATCAAATGCAAATGCAGAGGTTGCAGTAGATAGAATAATCGCTGAAACTGCTAAACCAGCTGCCATCTTTTTGATGTTCTTAATCATAATTTCATACCTCCCTTTTTTGAATTCTTATTGTATTATAATTGACTAGTTTACATAACACAAGCAGCAAAAATCGTACTATACTTGGAATAAGTGGTACTTAACTTGGGTTATGTAAACTAAAATCCATAATCCTTGATATTCCTCTAAAATGGAAAAATAAGCAATACATTTGACAAAATTTAACTGGTGTAGTAATATTCAAGGGACATTAATATAGTTGGGGAGTGTTTACCTATGGAAAAGTCCATTGAAAAAGCAAAAATTTTAGACGAAAAGGCCATGGGCAGAGCTATTACAAGAATTTCCCATGAGATTATTGAAAAAAATAAGGGAATCGAAGATGTGGTATTAGTTGGGATTAAAAGAAGAGGGGTACCTTTAGCCAAAAAAATTGCAGAGAAAATTTTCGAAATAGAAGGTGGAAATGTTTCGGTTGGAGTTATAGATATCACATTATATCGTGATGACTTGACCACAAAAGACCATAAAGCTCAAGTTAAAGGTCACGACATCCCATTTACGCTGGAAGGAAAAATAGTTGTGTTAGTTGACGATGTTTTATATACTGGAAGAACTGTAAGAGCTGCCCTAGATGCTCTAACAGATATCGGCAGAGCTCAGACCATACAGTTAGCAGTTTTAGTAGATAGGGGACATAGGGAACTACCCATTAGGGCAGACTATGTGGGGAAAAATGTACCAACATCAAAAAAAGAAATAATTAGCGTGAAACTGGAAGAATACGACGGTCTAAATGAAGTGGTAATTGAGGAGATAGTGTAAAATAAATAGCAATACCCCCTGTGCATTAAATAATGTCAGGGGGTATTTTTTTAATAAAAGAAGGAATTTATTTTTTTTAAGTAGAAGAATACAACAGGGGGTGACAATTATGTTTATACTTCTAGGGGGCATGATTTTCTCAATCCTTGTTCATTTTTTACCGTTTTACTACGTGTTATTTTTCGGTATATTCCTACTAATAGCGCTCCTCATCATCAAATTAAGGATTACATATCCTAAGGTTATTATTTCTCTACTATTAATAATTCTAACATATTTAAATGCAGGAAAAACCAAGGTTCACATAGATAATATGGCCAACTTAACTTCCCAACCTCAAATAATGCAGTTAAAAATAGAGGAAATCAATGATGGTTATTATAGTACAACAATACAATCCATTGACGGTAAAACAAACAATAAAAAAGATACAATCCTTTTTTTTACCCAAGAGCAATATGGTGTTAATACTACTCTAGTGTATCAAGGGGAGGTAAGACAGTTTAATGAATATAAAAATCCAGGATCTTATAGGCCGTATAATAGGTATATTTATAGGAACTATGGTTACATCTCAGATAATTCAGGGCTAATAACAATAATTCAACATGAAGAATATATACCAAGTAAAGGACTTAAAAATTTTATAATAAATAACAGATTGAATAATTTAGCTCCCAAAGCCTTTGCACTTTCTCAAGGGATACTTATAGGGGATAAATCTTTATTAGAACCCTCAGACCTAAATTCCTTTAGGAACTCGGGATTAATACATATAACAGCAGTATCAGGCCTACATATAGGTATTATTTTTATGATATTCCAATGGATGACTGAAAAGGCATTATCAAAGAATAAATCCATGTTAATGGGTTTAATATTTGCATTTATTTTTTCTCTTGTGGTAGTATTGAAAACTTCAACCGCTAGATCTTTAATCATG
>CAYYRM010000300.1:0-2754 GCA_964474005.1 uncultured Eubacteriales bacterium | reverse complement strand
GCACCTATAATAGTTATACTCAGAATTACTCCTACGGTGATTGTAACTAAGCCAAGGATAACAACCACTATTCTACTGGTGAGCTTTAACACAAGCTCCACAAACCTAAACATCAAGGTAAATGGTAAAAATAATAATCTCATAAAATCCCCCCTAATTTATCTATCTCTACAATATATGAATTTTTCTATTTTGTAAACAAGTTAGACCCAGCGAAAGCTGGGTCTAACCTTAAATTATGCTTACTATACCCACAAAGGTTATGATTGATAAAATAATATTTATGGATATCACACTTAATACAAACTGTTTGTCTTCTCCCCCATCTTTTACAAAGATTGGTATTATGAAGGAAGGTGGAAGCAGAAACATTGTGTATAAGGCAATTTCAAATACTTTGTCAAGCTGTAAAATACCCCGTATTACCACTGTATTAATTAAAAAAGCCACACTTAATAATAGGGCGATCCTTAGGGTTGCCACAAGAATTGGCTTCAGTATGTTTTTCAAGTCTATCTGAAGTTCATATCCTATAACCAGACAAATAACGGGAACCGTAAGGGCAGATAATAGAGACAGCATATCTAAAATAGAGGCTGAAAAAGAGAATTCTTGTAATGTTCCTAATAGACCGGTACTTCCCACAGTAAGCCCTGCAAAAATGGCAAGGATTATTGGGGATTTTACAAAGGACATCAATAAGTCTTTAATGCTTTTACTTTCACCGTTTAATTTCTCTAGGTAGCTTACTAAAAATAAAAAGAAGAAAAGACCGTTCCCTAAATCAACAAGTGCAAGTTTAAACATTTCTCCTGTTCCAAAAACCGTTGCAAACAAACTATATCCTACCATCCCCGTTTCAAAGCTTGTAAATAGTACTGGAAAATACTTGTTATCTGATTTAAACACTTTTTTAAAAAATATGCCAACAAGTAACATGATGGCTGAAACAATCATTACACTGGCCACTATTAAGCTATATCTCACTTGAAATTTAGTCTCAGTAAAAGCTAAAAAGATTAGGGCTGGTAGGGCAATATTAACTACTATTTTTTTAAGTTCATCAACTGTATTATCAGTAAAAAAGTTAATCTTTTGTAAAATGTTGCCCATTATTATTAAAAGGATTATTGGTAGCACCTTTGCCATAATTTCCAATATGTCATTCATATTCAACACACCTTTACACTTGAATTCTATGGATATATAGCCATAATTTTACCTTTAATATATTAACACACAAAAGTGCCAGCCACAATCCATATTTGATTTTGGTTTTAATACCACCTATGGGGTAATAATTCATCCAATGAGACAACCTTATCACCTTTTACTAAGATTTCCGTTTTAAGATTTTCGTTATTAACCTGAAACATAAATTCCCTACATCTTCCACAGGGTGGATAAACACCATCCCTACCAACTGCCACTATTTTTAGTATCCTAGATTCGTCATTGGCAATCATTTGGGCAATGGCTGCATGTTCGGCACAAAAACCCATGCCACAAGCTGTATCAATACATACACCGGTGTATACATTTCCCTTATCAGTTAAAAGTGCACATGCAACGGAACCTACTTCACAATGGTCTGACAATCTTCTAGGGTTTACCTTTTCCTCAGCTATTTCCTTTAATTTACGTAAGTTCATGACAAAACTCCTTTACTCTTTGATTATAGTTGCATTTCCTCCAACGTATACCTCTAAGATTTCTTTGCCTACAACTTTTAGCTCCACCTTTATTTCCGATGGTTTATTCATACAGTAACCTTGCTCCATAATAAAGCTAGTACCATTGTTTGGTATATATTTATAAAGGTATGATGCCAGTGCGCCATTGGCTGTACCTGTGGCAGATTCCTCAACAATTCCTACAATGGGAGCGAAATTTCTTGTGTGGGCGCTTGAGCCCCTTATGGTATCTAAGGTAAATGCATGGATTCCAGTAACATTATATTTTTTGCTTATATCCACGATAAATTCATTGTTTGGTTTAAGGTTTTGCAATAAACTTAAGTTTTTTACAGGGAGAAAAATTTCCCTAACTCCTGTGGAAACCACTTGTATAGGAAGGTTACTTTCTATGTAGTGTTCATCACTATCAAAGCAAGGCTCAATATCTTCATTTAAAACCAACTCCCCAAATTTCGGTGGATTTTGTTCCATGTACACTTCGTTATCCAAGACCCGTAATTTTAGCACCCCAGCCTTGGTTTCCTGGATATATTCATCTTTAGTTATTACAACCATTTCCCTTAATAAATTAAATGTGGCTATGGTTGCATGACCACATAAATCCACTTCTTCGTTAGGGGTAAAAAAACGAACTTTATAATCAGCTATGTCAGATTTCATAACAAAGGCTGTCTCAGAGTATCCAACTTCAGCAGCTATTCTTTTCATATCTTCTTCCCTAAGGTTATCAGCCTTTAATACTACACCAGCTGGGTTACCGCCTCCATTGGTTTTAGCAAAGGAACTAAGTCTATAAACATTATTTACCAAAATAATCACCTCAAAAATATTTATTCCATAAATATTCGTTATTCTAACTTTTAATTCCTGCAAAAAAAGAGCACTCTATTTAAAGTGCCCTTAATGATGCTCTAAATTTGCTTTTTTAGCTTTTTCTCTCGGTACATGTTGGCATCGGCTTGTTTTAATAAACTATATACATCAATTTCCCCTTCCACATGACCCCTTACATAGCCATAGCTAATGGATATGGTAAAAGGTTCTTTGGTGGTAGAGT
>CAYYRM010000299.1:0-2756 GCA_964474005.1 uncultured Eubacteriales bacterium | reverse complement strand
GTAGCACAAGGGTTTCAGGCCTATTTATTTATTTTTCACTGAAAAAGTCAAGTTAACATAGAACAGGATATGAGTCAATAGGGAAGTAGGTAAGATCATAGGTATACTTAGTGGGTCATAGGTTTCTAAAGCATGGCAGCAAATGTTTGTCACAGGGTCCTAAAGTAGGTAAATATGTTTGTCACAGGTAACGAGCATGCATAAGCCCGTTACCTGTGACAAACAAAAAAAGCAATTTTAAACTAACTGTGACCTCCATTAACATCAGTATTAAAAATATGATATATTTTAACATCACTAATGGTAAATAAAAAAACATGAAGTAGACAAAGTCTACTTCATGTTTTTTTTATATTAAATACTCCATGAACATTGTTGCGATGTAGAAATAGATCATAAGGCCTGTTACGTCTTTTATTGTTGTTACGAAGGGGCCTGCTGTTACTGCTGGGTCCACTCCCATCTTGGTAAATAATAATGGGATAAGGGTTCCTATGGTGGCTGCTAGGATTACTGTACATAGCATGGAAAAACCTACCACCAGTCCTAGTAGTGGTTGACCTTGCCATAGGGATGCTGCGATGGCCACTGTAATACCACAAACAAAACCCATTAATAATCCTACCCTTATTTCTTTGAAGAAGTATCTGAACATTTCACTGGCTTGTATTTCCCCTGTGGCCACAGCCCTTACAAATACTGTAGAGGATTGGGAACCTACGTTACCACCCATGTCCATTATTACTGGCATGAAAAATGCCAATGCAACCACTGCTTCTAAGGTTTCTTCGAAGATGGAGATTATGCTTCCTGAAAAGAGTCCTCCAAGTAAGCAGATGATTAGCCAAGGTAGCCTTGTTTTAGCTATTTTAATAGGTGTTGCATCCATAATGGAGCCTTCCACCTCTGTGGTACCTACTAAATGCAAGATATCCTCTGTGGTTTCTTCTTCAATTACGTCCATGATATCGTCAACGGTTATGATACCGATTAGTTTGTTTTCCACGTCAGTTACGGGTACAGCTAAGAAGTTATATTTTTGAACAAGTTGAGCTACTTGCTCCTGGTCTGTTTCTGCTTGTACACTAATTATGTTCGTTCTCATTATTTCGCTAATTACTTCTTCATCCCTTGAGACAATTAACTCCCTTAGGGACACAACCCCAACTAGCTTATCGTTTTCATCGGTGGTGTAAAGGTAATAGACTGTTTCTGCTGATGGAGCTATTTCCCTAAGTTTTCTTATGGCATCACCTACGGTGATATTTTCCTTAAAGGAAATAAACTCAGTGGTCATTATACCACCGGCGGAATCCTTAGGATATTCCAGTAGCCCTTTAACCTCTTCAACATCATCCTTTTGCATAAGGCTTAGGATTTTCTTTGTTGTATCTTCATCCACTTCACCTAAAATGTCAGTCATATCATCATAGGGCATCTCTGAAAGAATATCTGCCACAACCTTAGGGGACAATAGCTTGATTAGTTTACCTTGTTCTTCAAGCTCCATTTCACCTAAGATGAGACCAGCTTCTTCATTATTTAACAGACTGAAAACCTCAATTTTTTCTTCTTGGGAGAGTTTATAAATCTGTTCAGCTAAATCTTGGGGTAATAAATCATCTAAAAGGTCCGTTCGTTCTTTATCCCTTATCCTTAAATAGCGAATGATTTTTTCCCAGGCTTGTTTTTCCATGACCATGTAGATCACCCCTTTCAAAGTATCAAAACAAGTGCTTAGCACTTATTATAGCAAAGTAAGTAAAAAACATACAAAAAAGCCTTCCTCATATGGAGCATATGAGGAAGGCATAGAAAATAAACCTATACCTGCCTGCCTCATACGTTCGAGTTTCAGCACTATATGACGTAGAGTAGTTAAATTAATAACACTCAGCTGTGTTAAGCATGCCTTATTTCGGCAAGTGCCTGTTCTACCCATTGGTGTCTCTGGACATTTCTGGGCAACAGCCTATGTTCATATAGTAGCCTCACCTAACGAGGTTTCCTATGTTTAGTTTATCACTTATAATCAATTTGTCAACTGTTGGGAGCACTTTTTTCTAATGACTCCCCTTGGGGGTCAACATATCTTAGGTACCTATCATCAAAGATCAAGGTGGCGGTTCCTGTCTTACCTGTCCTGTTTTTTGCCACTATGATTTCCACTTCATTTTCTTTGCCTTCCGCCTGGGCTTCTTCAAAGGCTTGTAGACTTTGTCTTGCATGTCTGTATAAAAATACTATCATATCCGCAAATTCCTCAATGTTACCAGACTCCCTTAGGTCTGAAACCTGTGGTCTTTTGTCCTGCCTGTGAGAGTAATTACGGTTTATCTGGGATAGAAGTATGATGGGAACGTTTAGCTCAGAGGCCAGGTTTCTAAGCTGTAAGACTATATCCCCCACTGCCCTTGCGGTGGTCATGGTGGCACCTTCTGGTATTGCTATTGTTTGGAGGTAATCAATAACCACTAGGCCTAGTCCACCCATCTGGGCTTTCATTCTCCTAAGCCTTGCTCTAATTTGAGATACATTTATACCCCTTTCGTCACTTATTCTTAGGGGTAGGTTATATAAAAGGTTTAGCTTTTCTGCAAATTCTCCAAATTCTTTATCACTTAGGGCCCCTTGTTCATAGCGTTGGTTGTCAATCCTAAGCTCTTGGATTATAAGCCTGTCCATTATCTCTTCAGCACTCATCTCCAAGGAAACAAATGCCACAGGAAGTTTTCTTTTCATTACATTTCTTACAA
>CAYYRM010000298.1:0-2843 GCA_964474005.1 uncultured Eubacteriales bacterium | reverse complement strand
GATCTAGGACACACACCTTTCGGCCATGCAGGAGAAGAGGCCCTTAACTCAGTGGCAAGTTTTGGTTTTAAACATAATGAACAGAGTTTACGGGTAGTTGAAATATTAGAGGCTGGTAAGGGTCTTAATTTAACATATGAGGTTTTAGATGGCATACTAAATCATACTGGACCAAAAAGCCCAATTACTTTAGAAGGACAAATTGTGAAAATAGCTGACCGCATTGCCTACATAAATCATGATATTGAAGATGCCATAAATGCTAAGTTAATAACAGATAATGAACTACCCTTCGAATCCATAGAGGTATTGGGATTTTCAAAGGGTGAAAGGATTGAAACTTTGGTAAAAGATATAATCTTTTCATCATGGGAAAAACCAAAGATAGACCAATCCCCTGACATAAAAAAAGCCATGGATCAACTGAGGAATTTTTTATTTCAGAGGGTTTATCTTAACTCACCTGCTAAGGCACAAGAACATAAAGCCAAAACAATAATATCATTATTATATCATTATTATTTAGAATTTCCACGGAAATTAAATGGAGAAACATTTTCCAAAATAGAAAACCATGGAGTTGAGAGGACCATTTGTGATTTTATAGCTGGGATGACCGATAGATACATTATCAAGATATTTCAACAGCACTTTTTACCCTCACCTTGGGAATAAAATGTTGTTGTCAAGTTTTGGGAATAAAAAAGAAGAAAAAGTCAATACTATAATATAGTTACAGCCTCTATGTGATAATTTGTCGACTTATGGAAAAATAATTGTCTTAAAGAAAAAATTTAACAATTAATAAGCAGTAAAATATCAATTGTAACTAGAATATAAATAATAATAAAGAAACTATATAGACATAGAGGAGTAAAATGCGAATACTTATAGATGGGGATGGTTGTCCCAAACCAGTCAAAGAATTTTGCAATGAAATAAGCTTGAAGGAAAACATTCAATTGTTCTTTTATACCACTTTAGCCCATGTTGGTAAAAACCATCAAAGAGATTGTATCATTTTAGATACACAATTGCAAAGTGTTGACATAAAAATTGCCAACGATGCTAAAGCAGATGATATAGTGGTAACCCAAGATTATGGGCTTGCCTCCATGGTGTTGCCTAAAAGAAGTCATCCAATTGGTGTTCGAGGTGAAATTTTTACAAGGGAAAATATTGATAGCTATCTTTTAATTAGGCATGAAAATTTTAAGCTTCGTAAGTCAGGTATTCTAAGGGGTGGTCCTGCGAAATATAATAAACAGGATATCATGGCTTTCAGTAAAAATTTGACGAATTTAGTCGAAAAAATTAAAAAAAATTAAAGGGTTTTCAGGAAAAATGGCGAATAATTATTATTTGTTCATTCATATATGGTAAATCATTCTATCTAACTCTCGGAAAGGGGGGGAGTATCAGTGGCAAATCATGAGAAGAAATTAGCAGAAATTAAACAAGAGCTTCTTGAAAGAGGTAAAAGTAGGGGTATACTTACATATAAAGATATCATGGACTATTTACAAGAATTTGATCTAGGTGCAGATCAAATTGATGAATACTATGAAAAAATTATTTCCATGGGTATTGAAGTTGTAGATGACTCCGCAGATGAGCTAGGGGTATTAGATATCGATGACCCTAGGGAAGATGATGGTGAAGACGATAATGATGTCGATATTGACCTTGATATATCTTTACCTGAAGGTATCAGTGTAAATGATCCCGTAAGAATGTACCTTAAAGAAATTGGCAGGGTTCCTCTACTTTCTGCAACAGAAGAGGTAAGCTTGGCAAAACGTATGGAGCAAGGGGATGAGGAAGCAAAACGAAGACTAGTTGAAGCTAACCTTAGACTTGTTGTAAGTATCGCTAAAAGATATGTGGGAAGAGGGATGTTATTTTTAGATCTCATCCAAGAAGGAAACTTAGGTCTTATTAAGGCAGTTGAAAAGTTTGATTACACTAAAGGTTATAAATTCAGTACCTATGCTACATGGTGGATTAGACAGGCTATTACAAGGGCCATTGCTGACCAAGCTAGGACCATCCGTATTCCTGTTCATATGGTGGAAACAATTAACAAGCTAATAAGGATTTCTAGACAACTGGTTCAAGAGCTAGGCAGAGAACCATCACCTGAAGAGATTGCCAAGCATATGGATATGTCTGCAGAACGTGTAAGGGAAATCTTAAAGATTGCTCAGGAGCCTGTTTCCTTAGAAACACCTATTGGTGAAGAGGATGATAGTCACTTAGGTGATTTTATTGAAGATCAAGATGCCAAGGCACCTGCGGACGCTGCAGCCTTTGAGTTATTGAGAGAACAGTTAGAGGATGTTTTAGATACCTTAACTGATAGAGAGGAAAAGGTATTGCGATTAAGATTTGGGTTAGATGATGGAAGACCAAGGACTTTAGAAGAAGTAGGTCAAGTTTTTGGGGTAACCCGAGAAAGAATTAGACAGATAGAGGCTAAAGCCCTAAGGAAATTAAGACACCCAAGTAGAAGTAAAAGGCTTAAGGATTATCTTGAATAATCCTTTTTTCCTTATTTAAACCCCAATTGACGGGGTTTTTTCTATTGGTTTCAATAAACGTAAAAAAAAATATCAAAAAAATTATTTTAAAAAATATTGACAAAGCATTAAGATATGAATTATAATTATTTTTGTTGCTATAAAAGATTTTCAAAAAAATACTTTTAAAATATATAAAAAAAGTATTGACTTGAAAAAATAAATAAGTTATAATAATAAATGTCGCTAATGATCCTCAGTAGCTCAGCGGTGGAGCAACCGGCTGTTAACCGGTAGGTCGTAGGTTCAAATCCTACCTGAGGA
>CAYYRM010000297.1:0-2848 GCA_964474005.1 uncultured Eubacteriales bacterium | reverse complement strand
CATGATGGTCAAAAGATAGTAATTCCCAGTATACATGATGAGGATATTACAGATACTGGAGAACAAAACACATCTGACGGCAAAATAAATATAAACACTGCCAGCAAAGATTTACTAGAAACCTTAACGGGTATAGGCCCAGCAAAGGCTACAGCAATAATAGATTACAGAGAAAAGAATGGTTCCTTTAAAACAATTGAGGATATTCAGAAAGTATCGGGGATTGGGCCTGCAACATTTAATCAAATTAAAGATCGAATAACTGTTAGATAATGGGTTGCCACAATCACTGTACCATGTTAGTATATAATACAGGAGAGGAGGGTAATATATTGCAATTATGGTTTAGAGAAAGAGAAACAGACAATATTAAGGTGGAATGGAAAATTAAGGAGACCATTTATTCGATAAAATCACAGTACCAACAGGTGGACATTGTGGATTTTTTCGAATTTGGTCGGGCCCTTGTCCTTGATGGTATAATTCAAACAACAGTGTTTGATGAATTTATCTATCACGAGATGATAGCACATGTACCCATGTTTACCCATCCCAACCCCAAAAGGGTTATGGTGGTTGGTGGAGGAGATGGGGGAACGGTACGAGAAGTTTTAAAACATCCATCTGTGGAGCAAGTGGATCTAATTGAGATAGACAAAGAAGTTGTAGATGGCTGTATAAAATATCTACCTGAATTAGCTACGGGGCTAAAAGATCATAGGGTTAGAATTAATAATGTTGATGGTTTCAAATTTGTGCAAGAGAAACAAAACTATTATGACGTTGTGATAATAGATTCTTCAGATCCCATAGGCCCAGCAGTAGGATTATTTGCCAGACCTTTTTATAAGTCCGTATATGCTGCACTTAAAGAGGATGGGTTATTTGTTGCACAAACAGAATCACCACTTTTTAACCGTGATCTAATACAAGATGTTTACAGTGGAATAAAAGAAATTTTCCCTATACAATATTTATACATGGCTGGTGTACCAACATACTCCATTGGTCCTTGGACATTCACCATGGGCAGTAAAAGATATACCAAAGACAATGCTAGGCAATGTTGTCCTAATATGACATTAAAATACTTTAATAATGAAGTTCAAAAGGGAGCATTCATGCTACCAAACTATATAAAAGAATTGCTATAAAAAAAGTGGCTCCTTTATAGGAGGCCACTGAAGAAGTCCTTATCTTTTAAGACTGCTCAAAAATCTTCAGATTCTAGGCACAAGAAAGCCCATCACCGGAGCGTATATGTAATACGTGAGGATGATGGACTTTCGCAGTAACAACGAAGATGGAGGTTTTTCAGCGGTCTTCTTTATAGAAGGCCACTTTTTTTAACATTACAATAAGTCTGATACATGGTAGTTCCATTACCAATATCAGTTAATCCATCATCGGTAATGGTATTTTGGGTATTCCCATACTTTAGAGGTCTACCTTCGTAACTAAAAAGGATAGAGCTATGAACCCAATCAACTATGGCTATTTCACCGGTTATTTTTCCTGTATTTGAAGCGATCTCTACAATATCACCATCTGAAAGATGTTGTAACTTGGCGAACTTGGGAGTTACATAGATAATTGGATATGCTTTTAGCCGTAAATGATGCTGGAATTGACTGTGTAGACTATTTTTAGGGTGAGGTGTCATAAATAAGTAAGGAAAATCCTTATGGGGCTCCATGAGCATAATCTCTTCATCAAGCAGGTTAAACTTATTGTTGTGGGTGTCAAAGGATAAATTATCCCAGGGTATCCAGCTGGCATCTGTAGGGGAGATTGATTTTTCCTTTAAATCCTTTAATGTTATATTAAATTTTTCCAAAGGTTTTATGGCAATCTCAATCCACTGCCTTGGGGTTAGTTTAGGAAAATTATCCAAATTAAGCTTTTCTGCCAGTTCCTCAAAAACCTTCCATTCAGGGCGAGATTCACCCACAGGATCAATTACAGGACTTAAATAGTTAATATATCTATGCCACATTGATGTATATATCAAATCCTCTTCCTCAAAGGATGTAGTGGCTGGTAAGATTAAGTCTGCAAGCCTAGTTGTATCTGTGTGGACAATATCACTGCATACCACAAAGTCCACGGAGGAAAAGGCTTTGATGGTTTTTACTGTATTAGGTAATGTGATTACAGGGTTAGCCCTAGAAATATAAAGTAATCTGATGGGTGATTCCGTGGTATCCATAACATAATCTGCGAATTGAGGTTTAGGAAAGTATCTATTATTGGCCTGTTTCGATAATACTAGACTTTCTTTGTCTAAGTGTTTTGATACAAAAGAATCAGCGTATATAACTCCCCCACCTTTGACACCAATGTTTCCACTTAAATAAGCTAGGGAATTTATGGCTCTAATGGAGTTGCCAGAATTATAGTACCTTTGTAACCCATAACCTAAATAAATACTGCTAGGTCCTATAAAAAATAGTGAAGCGAAATCTTTAATTAACTGAACATCTAAACCAGTTATTTCAGAGATATTTTCAATTGAGTATTTATTGACAATGTTTAAGATTTCATCAAAGTTATTACAGTTATCCAGTAACCTTTTGGTAATCCCTTCATTAACCATAAGACCAATAACACCCAATGCTAAGAACCCATCGGTTCCAGGCTTTATTTGTAAATATAAATCCGCGTTTTTGCTTATATTAGTTTTGTTGGGGTCAATAACAATTATCTTCTTGCCCATCTTTTGGGCCTTTTTCAAATAAGGAAGTAAATGTATATTTGTTTCTGTGGCATTTCTTCCCCAAATTACAATGTTATTACTATTGAACATATCTTCAGGATGGTGGCTGTAATTGCTCCCATAATCCACCTT
>CAYYRM010000296.1:0-2851 GCA_964474005.1 uncultured Eubacteriales bacterium | reverse complement strand
GGAAAAATGGTGACACAACTGTTGCCTCAACAATGATTGTGGCAAATCTAGCGGGAATCAAGGTGTTTGCCACTGGTGGTATTGGCGGTGTACATAGAGACGGGGAAAACTCCCTAGACATCTCTGCAGATCTACAAGAATTGGCCACATCAAATGTAGCAGTTGTATGCGCTGGGGTAAAATCAATATTAGATATAGGGAGAACCTTAGAATATCTGGAGACTCAAGGGGTACCCGTAATAACTTACCAAGCCCAACAATTTCCAGCATTTTTCACATCTAAAAGTGGCTTTTTATCACCCATGGTGGCTAGTAGCATAAATGAGATCTCAGATACACTTAAGATAAAATGGCATCTGGGATTAAATGGTGGAATGGTGGTTGCCAACCCAATTCCCAAGGAACATGACCTAGATGATAAAATGATTAACTTGGCCATCGAAAACGCCCTTGTGGAATGTAACCAAAAGCAAGTAACAGGAAAAGAAGTGACACCTTTTTTACTTAAAAAAATAGTAGAAATAACCCAAGGAAAGAGTTTAATAGCGAACATTGCTTTAGTAAAAAATAATGCTAAACTTGCTAGTGAAATAGCAAAGGAATTAGTAAGATAGGAGGTAAATTATGGGTGAACTATTTGAAAAGGTTCAAATCATAGATGGAGTTAACCTTTTTTTATACTCCACTGACAAATACAAAACCATTTCCTTCCGTACCTTTTTGTATAATCAAGTTGATGAAGAAATCACAAAAACTGCATTGATACCCTTTGTTCTCTCCAAAGGTACCAAAAACTATCCTGACAACTTGACCATACGTAGGGAACTGGCAAATTACTATGGTGCTCAGTTAGGTTCAGGTATAACCCGTAGGGGAGACACATTACTTATTGATTTTAGATTAGAAATGGTAAGCCCCCACTATGTAAAAGGCGATCAATATGTGGAAAAGGCCTTGGATATATATAGGGAAATTATATTTTCACCTAGATTGGAAAATGGTCACTTCAAAGAAAGTGTTGTAAATACCGAAAAAGAAAATTGTAAGAATCGAATCATGGCATTGTTGAATGATAAAGGTAGATACGCTTTTGAAAGGGCTGTTCAGATAATGTGCCCTAATGATCCATATAGGTATTATAAATATGGTAAAATTGAGGATTTACCCACTATAACCAGCCAAAACCTATATGCAAAATATCAAGACGTAATCAATAGTTGTCCAATAGATATCTATGTTGTAGGACACTTTGATAAGGAGCAGATAGTAAAGCTAATTAAAGAAAGATTCAACGTAAAACGGGAAAAATTGAAAGAAATAGAAAAGCCTATTAATACACAGCTGATGGATTATAAAGAAGTGGTGGAGGAAATGGAAATAAACCAAGGGAAACTTGTGATGGGTTTAAAAACAGAAATCACCATGGAACATAGGCTTTATCCTGCATTGTTGATGTACAACGGTATTTTAGGAGCATTCTCACATTCTAAGCTATTCCAAAATGTAAGAGAAAAAGCAAGCTTAGCATACTATGCAGGCTCTAATATCGAGTCTTTAAAAGGCTTAATATTCATATTTGCAGGAATAGAACCAAAAACCTTTGATCAAACCATTCAGATTGTGAAAGAACAGTTAGAAGAAATGAAAGAAGGTAAAATAAGTAAGAAAGAAATGGATTACACCTTAATAGGTATAGAAAGTGGTTTGCTGGAAACATTCGATGAGGTTGGAGGTCAGATAGGTTTCGCCGTTGATGGAAGAATCATAGGTAAAACAATCACAATAACCGAACTACTAGATCAACTTAAAAAAGTTACAATTGAAGATGTTGTAGAAGTGGCCAAAAAAATAGAATTGGAACTTGTATACTTTTTAAGGGGAAAGGAGGATAAAAGTGACAATTAAAACGGTGGAATTTACACAACTAAACGAAAAAGCGTATTACTGGGATTTAGAAAACGGATTAAGGGTATTCTATGTACCAAAACCAAATTTTAAAAAGACCTTTGGAGTGTTTGCCACCAATTTTGGAGCACTGGATTTTGCCGGTGAAGATTATAGCTTTCCTCCTGGGATTGCCCACTTTTTAGAGCACAAGCTTTTTGAAGGACCCGAGGGGAATGTGGAAGACGAGTTTTCAAAACTTGGAATAACTGTTAATGCATTCACCACCCATATCCAAACATGCTACTTTTTTTCTGCCACTTCAAATTTCTATAAGGGACTAGAACTATTGATGGATTTTGTTCAATCCACACATTTTACCGAGGAAAATGTTAAGAAAGAACAAGGAATAATTACCCAGGAAATTGAAATGTACCAAGATGACCCCACTTGGATAGTATATTTAAATCTTCTAAAAGCTATGTACCCTAACCACCCAATAAGTAAAGATATAGCTGGTACAGTGGAAGATATCAATAAAATAACCCATGAGATGTTAGATAAATGTTACCAAAGATTTTATAATCCAGGTAATATGGTCTTAGTGGTTACAGGGGACCTAAACCTAGATGAAGTTCATGAATTTATAAATAGCAACCAAAGTAAGAAAAACATATCCAAACTACCTAAATATACAAGGACCTTTGAAGGTGATAACTCTGTGCCTGATAAAAAATGGACAGAGGTTAAGATGTCTGTGGCAAGGAATATTGTATGTATGGGTTTTAAAGACAAGACTTTTCATGAACGGGGTAAGGAATTATTTAAAAAGGAGATAACCACTTTGATCCTTATGGAAACCATATTTGGCAGAAGCTCTAAGCTGTACAACACCCTTTATGATCAAGGTGTAATTGACAGTAGCTTTGGTGTGGAGTATACAGCTGAAGAAGGATTTGGTCATACC
>CAYYRM010000295.1:0-2866 GCA_964474005.1 uncultured Eubacteriales bacterium | reverse complement strand
TAGTACTATTTCTCATATGGTCAGTAGTATTATCCATATCGTCTGTTTCAGATAACTCAATAGAGTATTTTGTACTATTTACTTTGATTGTCAGCACTTTTTGTGGAGGATTTATCTGTGCCAGGGGTACAGGGAAAAATGGTTTAGTATCTGGTGGAATCGTAGGTATTTTTTATGTTTTGATTCTGTTAATCCTAGGTAGTGGGTTGGCAGATAGCAATCTATCATTATTCTCTCTGTTAAATTTCATTTTAGCATTTGTGGTTGGTGGCATAGGGGGGACAGTGGCTTTAAATATTTAATGGAAAAATTTTATTTTCACAAGGTAAATAAAGAAATATCAACTGGCCAATAATAAAAAAGCAAGAAAAATATCTTGCGGAGGTGGATATATTGGCTAGTAGGAAAAAGCATTTAGTGCCAGAAGCCGCCCAAGTGATGGAACGTTTCAAAGTTGAAACTGCCGAAGAACTTGGATTAGCCGATAAGGTCCGTCAAGTGGGTTGGGCGAACATGACAACGAGGGAATGTGGTATGGTAGGTGGCTTAATGGTTAAGAAAATGATTGAAGCTACTGGGAAGTATACTCTCGATTAGTTAAAAAGCTACACCCAAAAAAAGCAGTGGTTTTTACACCCACTGCTTTTTATAATTAATTATTATTTTTTTATCCCTACCCAAGTTTTAAACCACTTTGGTTGTCCAATCTTCACAGTTCCACACATCTGTGACCACATCCATATAGAATTCAGGTTCATGGCAAATGAGCAGAATGCTACCTTTATAAGCCTTTAATGCCCGCTTAAGTTCTTCCTTAGCATCAACATCTAGATGGTTTGTGGGCTCATCTAAAACTAAAAGGTTAGTTTCTTTGTTAATCAGCTTACATAGACGCACTTTTGCCTGTTCACCACCACTTAACACCACAACCTTACTTTCGATATGTTTGGTTGTTAGCCCACATTTAGCTAAAGCGGCCCTAATTTCAAACTGAGTAAAAGAGGGAAATGATTCCCAAACCTCTTCGATGCAGGTCTTATAGTTTGCCTCTTTAATCTCTTGTTCGAAGTAACCTATATGCAGATAATCCCCTAACTCAACACTACCTGATATAGACTTGATCTCACCTAAAATGGAGCGTAAAAGGGTTGTTTTTCCCAGTCCATTTGCACCAACTAAAGCAATCTTTTGCCCACGTTCCATGGATAGATTAAGGGGACGGGACAATGGCTCATTATATCCAATAACCAATTCCTTAGTTTCAAATATAACCTTACCAGATGCCCTAGAATCTTTAAAGTTAAATTCAGGTTTTGGCTTTTCCTTAGCCAACTCAATTATTTCCATTTTATCTAGCTTTTTTTGTCTTGACATGGCCATGTTACGGGTAGAAACCCTTGCCTTATTTCTAGCTACAAAATCCTTAAGATCTTCTATTTCCTGTTGTTGCCTTTTATAAGCAGATTCCAGCTGTTGCTTCTTAGTTTCATATGCTTGTAAGAAGTTGTCATAGTCACCCACATAACGGGTGATTTCTTGGTTTTCAACATGGTAAATAAGATTGATAACACTATTTAAAAAGGGTATATCATGGGAAATTAGTATAAAAGCATTTTCATAGTCCTGAAGATATCTCTTAAGCCATTCAATATGTTGTTCATCAAGATAGTTAGTAGGTTCATCCAGCAACAAAATGTCAGGTTTCTCCAGCAAAAGTTTTGCTAAAAGGACCTTAGTTCTCTGACCACCACTCAAGTCATGGACATCCTTTTCTAGACCTATACCATCGAGACCTAAGCCCCGTGCTATTTCATCTATTTTAGCATCAATTAGATAAAAATCATTATTAGTCAGGGTATCTTGAATAACTCCAAACTCATCCATAAGTTGTTCTAACTCATTTGGTGTAGCTTCAGCCATTTTTTCACAGATTACATTACCTTCAGCTTCTAAATCAAAAAGGTATTGGAAAGCTGTTTTTAATACATCCTTAATGGATGTTCCTTTAGCTAAAACAGAATGTTGATCTAAATACCCAACTCTAACCCTTTTAGCCCATTCAATTTGACCCTCATCGGGTTCTAATTTACCTGTTATAATATTCATAAATGATGATTTACCCTCACCATTTGCGCCAATAAAACCTATATGCTCTCCCTTTAATAGACGAAAAGACACATTATTAAAAATAGCCCTGTCACCAAATCCATGGGTTAAGTTTTTAACAGTAAGAATACTCATTTTTATCTCCTTTGCAAATTAATATCAAGCTTTATTATAAATGTATAGGGGATTTGTGTAAATAGTAAAATTAATAACAACAAATGTAGAAAAAAAGAAAGAAGAGAATTTAAAATCCTTAACACGGTTAAGAAAGGTAGCTTTCTGGGTTTCACAGAGGCAACCCAGCTCTTATGTATTTAGGAAGGACCAAGGTTTTGATTACAAGTTGATCTTTAAAAACCCTTAACACGGTAAAGCAAGATAGCTTTGAATGTATCACAGAAGTAACCCAGCTCTTATGTATTTATGTAGGTCCGCAGTTTCTATGAAGTAAATTATATAAAAATTTTGTAGAATGTAGTAAGTTGAAAGGAAAATCAAAATCATTACACACTAACTTACACAAAATAAAATACAAAGAGCATACGAGCCTTTAAAAACACAAACTACCCCAACCAGCCCTGTTTCAGCGGTAACTTAGAAACAGTTAGTATATATAACCGTGTTAGGATTATGATTTTTGTATTTGTTTTCCATGAAAGTAATCCCAACGCTAAAGCATTGGGCTACGGTGGTGGGGAGTATGTTATAAAAGCTTAATAAGTAATGAGTAATTAAAACCGCGAGCTTTTGACAGGGAATG
>CAYYRM010000294.1:0-2869 GCA_964474005.1 uncultured Eubacteriales bacterium | reverse complement strand
CTCTATCTCTGTGGGACAATCTCTGTGGGACAAACCCGTGTCATAGTTTTTAATATTTTCTATCCAGCTTACAAAGCTTTATAGCTTAAAAATATAACATTATCAGGGGAGGAGAAAGTTATGAAAAAGATTATTTACATTGGTGTAGGTTTACTTGGTGCCTTTATTTTGTTTTCACTGGCTACAAATTACTATACCGACTACCTATGGTACCAAAGCATGGGTGCCACAGCTGTTTTCATGAAACCTTTTTTAGCAGAACTGCTGATTAAAGGTATTTTATTTGCATTGAGCTTTACCTTTATTTTAGTAAATATTTTACCAGTAATCTCTGTGTTAGAATTACCACCCATAAGGGTAGTAAGTAACAGTCAAGAAACCAATCATCAGTTTAAACTTAAAAAAAGACATGGTGTTATCATAAGCTTAGTCTTAGGCTTTATATGGGTTGGAGTTTTACCAAGCATATGGGATAAAGTCTATTTAATGTTAAATTCCACACCCACAGGTGTAGTGGATCCTGTATTTGGATGGGATGAAAGCTTTTATCTGTTTACATACCCACTTTTACAAGCCATAAGTGGATCATTTATCAGCCTCCTATTCTTTACGGCTATTCCACTGGGTGCAGGATATATGATAATACTTAAGTCAGATTTGTACCAGAAAAAAGCCCAAGGTATGAAGTATGCAAAGACCCAAGGGGCCATATTCTTGGCACTTTTCTTCATTTGGTTTGCAGCCACAAGATATTTAAGCATGGCATCCCTTCTATTAAGTGAAGGTAGTAGATTTTATGGAGCAGGATACACAGATATCCATGCAAGACTACCTTTAATTAGAGTTCAGCAGATAATAGCATTAATCCTTGCGGTTATATCCCTTGTGAACATCAAGATTAAGCAAATAAAACTAACAGCTGCCACAGCAGCATTACTTGTATTAACCATGCTGGTTTCAGGGGTATATGCAACCATTGTTCAGACATTACAGGTAAACCCCAATGAATCTCAAAAGGAAGCCCCATATATGCTAAACCATATAGAAGCCACCAGAAGGGCATATGGTTTAGAAAATATTCAGCAGGTTCAGTTTCCACTAAATAATGATGGCATATCAGTCGAAACCTTAAAAGCTAATCAGCAGACCATAAATAACATTCGACTTCTTGACTATAGGCCATTAAAACAACATTACCAACAAAATCAATCATTGGGCTTATTTTACGAGTTTGTTGATGTGGATATAGATAGATATTTAATTGATGGAGAATACCATCAGGTTATGCTTTCATTAAGGGAGCTTAATATAAACTCCTTAGCCCGGGAAGCCCAGACCCCAGTTAATCATCACTTCCGATATACCCATGGGTATGGGGTCGTAATGTCACCAGTTAATCAAATAACCCAAAATGGTCATCCAACATATTTCCTTCGAGACATGCCTGTTAGAAGTAATGTAAATATCCCAGTTCAAAGGCCTGAAGTTTATTTTGGTGAATTGACAAATCACTTTGTTGTGGTTAATAGCAACTACGAAGGTGTTGAGCCATACCTAGGGCAAGACGGTGTTGAACTAAACTTTTTTAGAAGACTTTTATATGCCAATAAGTTTAAGAAATCTATCCTTTTACTCTCAGGTGAAATCACACCAGAAAGTAGGATAATGTACCATAGAAATATCGTTGATAGAATTAACAAAATAGCACCCTTTATAGTTCAAGACAGTGACCCATATGCAGTTGTTGCTAATGGGAAAATTTACTGGATTGTTGATGGATATACAACTTCTGCCACGTATCCATACTCTAGACCAAATGGTAATTACAATTACATTAGAAATTCAGTTAAAATAGTCGTTGATGCCTACGAAGGAACAGTGGATATCTATCAGTTTGATCAAAATGATCCTATCATTGAGGCATGGAAAGGGGTATTCCCTGACCTAATTAAAGATCAAAGTGAGTTCCCAGAATTCTTAAAACCCCATATAAGATATCCTTTGGATTACTTCTCAGTACAAAGTGAAATTTTAAGGGTTTACCATACCCAAAGTCCAGCAGAATTTTATAACAGAAACGATGTATGGGAAATAGCAGTGGAAAGATACCATGGATCAGAGGTTAGGGTTGAGCCTTATTATGTAACCATGCAACTTCCAGAAGAAGAGGGACAGGAATTTATTCTAAAGTTACCATATACCCCAATGAACAGAAATAATATGGTGGCATGGCTTGCAGCTAGAAGTGATGGAGACAATTACGGAGAGTTAATTCTGTACCAATTCCCACGGGGAGAGTTGGTGGCAGGGCCATCCCAAGTTGAAGCATATATAGACCAAGACTCATATATTTCAGGGCAGTTAACCCTTTGGGGACAAGGGGGTTCCACAGTTATAAGGGGCAACCTATTAACAATACCAATAAATGGATCATTCCTTTATGTTGAACCATTATATATATCTTCTGAAAGCCGCAGTGTGCCAGAACTAAGACAGGTTATAGTTTATTATAACGAGGTACTTGTTATGGAACCTACACTGGAAAGGGCATTGGCTAGGATATTTGGTGAAGGCAATGGACAGCCTACAGTTCCAGGGCCAGTGGACCCAGGGGATATAGTAGACCAAACTCTATTGGAGCTGGTACAGCAAATAAATACTGCATTTGAAAACATGGAAAGAGCCTCTAGAGAAGGTAGATGGGCAGACTATGGTAGATTTTTAGAGGAAATGAAGGAACTACTATCTAGACTAGAACAGCAAATAGATTAACACTATGAGGCGACCTAAAAAAGGTCGCCTTTTAATGTTTAGGGGGTCACCCTTCTGTAAATGGTATGCTAGGAGTAAGCCATTAAAGAAAGCCAGG
>CAYYRM010000293.1:0-2873 GCA_964474005.1 uncultured Eubacteriales bacterium | reverse complement strand
GTATCACTGATCTTTTCCACATACTTGTCAAAGCCTTTACTTTCCATCATTTTATACATGGGAAAGGGTTCAAAATCCTTAATAACGTGGATACCCTCACCAGCCTTTAAATCCTGGATTGCCTTTGTAATACAATCCCTAAAGGAATCATGGTCACCTCTACCGTCTATGGTAATATAACTTAGTTCTTTTTTCATAAAACATTACCTCCTAATATATATATTCATAAAGTTTTAATTGAAAATCGTTATCGTTACTTAAATATTACCATTAAAACAAAAAACACTCAGTGACCTAAATCACTAAAGTGTTTTTCATAAAATTATACCTCAAACTCAACCCTAACACATTTCCCAACCACCTTAAGCTTACTGATATCCACACTGATTGGGTCTTGGTCTAGGGGTCCTTTTATTAGTGTTATTTTACTGGATTCCTTTTTTAGCTGTCTTACTAATTTTTGGTTGTTCATTTCCACTAAGTAAACTTTGTTGTTTTGAATCTCTGTGTTCATATAGATCATAATGGTGTCGTTTTTCTTAATTCTCAGCTCATTTAAGTCATCCCCTGAGTATTTTACAAAAAACAGTTTATCCCACTTATATCCTTCCACCTTTTTATCCAACACAGGCAAGTCCTTATGTCCCACAATTTTATTGGTATCTAAAGCATAAATGGGGTATTTCTTAATGATATTGGCCAAGGCATCAGACCATTGTTCATTGGGCTGAATTGGATTGAATTCTTCTTTGGGTTTACTTTCTTGTTTAGTTACCTTTGGTTTTTCTGCCTTTTCTTCTGGAGCTCCCTCTTGAATTATGGATTCCATTTTGACCCCAAGCTTACTCAAAATGTTTTCTGCGGTTTTTTCGTTTATTACCTTTTTACCTGATTCCACTTGAACAATAAAGCTTTCTGCCACACCACATTTCTTCGCCAGTTGTTTTTCAGTCATCTTAGCCTTAAGCCTTGCTTCTTTTATCTTGCCACCTACAGAACTCATACAATTTCACCTACTTATAATTTAATCAGTCTATTACATTATAATATATTTCGGTGTTTATCTAAAAAATCCTGCTTTAAGTACTTCATAACTAAAATATCACGAAAAAGGGCAATTTATAAAAAAGCCCTTAAGGAGGACAATTATGGAGATAGATTTTTTAAACAGGACACCTCAATCTTTTTGGTTAGATTCAATCGAAGGCTTAAACACACCAAAGTTAGACCGAGACCTTGATGTGGATGTGGCCATTGTGGGTGGTGGTATGGTTGGTATTACCACTGCATGGATGCTGAAAAACAAGGGACTTAACGTGGCTTTAGTGGAATCCGACAAATTATTTCGGGGAACAACTGGATACACCACTGCCAAGATAACATCCCAACATGGCTTAATTTATGACAAGCTGGTTAATAAAATGGGAAAAGATGTGGCAAAACAATATGCTGATGCAAACGAAATGGCCAAGGAGACAATCCACAAAATCATAGAGGAAAATAATATCCAATGTGATTTTTCTAGACAAAATGCATACATCTACACCCAAGCAGATGAATACATAGAACAAATAGAAACAGAAGCAAAAACAGCAGCCAGTTTAGGGATAAAGGCCAATGTCATAAGGGAATTGCCCATACCAGTGCCAGTAAAATCAGCCCTTGTTTTTGAAAACCAAGCACAATTCCACCCCACCAAATATCTAATGGCTTTAGCAAAAGAAATAAACTCTAAAAATCAGTGCATCTATGAAAACACCCAAGCTTTAGATATCGAGGACAATACCGTCATAACCACAGGGGGGAAAATCAAGGCTAAATACATAGTTATAGCTTCTCACTTTCCCTTTTACGACGGTCTTGGAATGTATTTTACAAGGTTGTACCCTGAACGCTCCTATATTGTTGCTGTAAAGCTAAAGGAAGATTTCCCAGGGGGAATGTATATAAATGCAGAAAGTCCTACCCGCTCTCTAAGGTATCAAGATACGGGGGAAGATAGGTTAGTACTAGTTGGTGGCGAAAACCATAAAACAGGTCAAAGTAAGGATACAGTAAAGCATTATGAAAGTTTACTGGCCTTTGCCAGGGATACTTTCTTAGTTGACAAGGTAGTTTATCATTGGTCTACCCAAGATCTACTTACCCCCGACGATATCCCATACATCGGTAGACTCACTGGAAAACACCCTAACATCTTCGTGGCCACAGGCTTCAAAAAATGGGGTATGACAACAAGTACCGCCGCTGCCACCACCATCTCGGATTTGATAATAAAAGGTCAAAGTGAGTTAGAAGAGCTATATAACCCTTCAAGAAAAGATATCAAAGCATCTGCATCTACATTTATCAAGGAGAATCTAAACGTTGCCAGTCATTTATTTACTGGGAAACTTTCCACCCTATCTAATCAAGCTGAAGAAGTCAAAGGCAATGTAACCACATTTGAAGGTGGCGGACAAAAGATCGGGTCTTACAAAGATGATGATGGTAACCTCCACTTGGTTGACACCACCTGTACACACATGGGATGTGAACTCCAATGGAACAACGGAGAAAAATCCTGGGACTGCCCTTGCCACGGCTCCCGCTTTAGCTACAAAGGTGAAGTAATAGAAGGACCAGCCCAAAAGAATTTGTCTTATAAGATGCAAAAAGAGCCTAAAAGTTAAAAAAACATACTCAAAAACCCCAATACTTAGGCGTTTTAGACGACTGGTGTTGGGGTTATATTCTTACGCAAGATCATTTCAACTAATCTAGCCAAAAAGATGTTATAGTAACTCTCAAGTTCAGAATACCTTTAGTTTTGCGATACATCTATTATTTGAAATATCTTTTTCCTGCGTTACTTATTCTTAATCCTAAATTTG
>CAYYRM010000292.1:0-2877 GCA_964474005.1 uncultured Eubacteriales bacterium | reverse complement strand
GATGTAAGGACTAGACTTGCCAGAATAAACGCCAATATTGCAGAAAATATTTCTGGTATGCGCATTGTTCAGATTTTTAAGAAGGAAGCGAAAAAGTTCAAGGAGTTTGATGATATCAATTCCAGTTACTTAAGTGCATCCCTTAATGAAGTTAAGGTATTTGCCATATTTAGGCCATTTATAGATCTATTGTACTATTTGGCATTGGCTTTACTAATATGGTTTGGAGGGGGATCTGTTTTAAGGGGTACCATTGAGTTTGGGGTTCTGTACGCCTTTGTAAGTTATATTCAAATGTTTTTCCAACCAATTAACGACATAACAGAGAAATATAATATTTTACAAGCATCAATGGCATCTTCTGAGAGAATATTCCAGCTCCTTGATAAGGAAGAAGATATTAAAAATCCCGAAAATCCTATACCTTTACAGGAGATTAAAGGTAAAATCGAATTTAAAAATGTGTGGTTTGCCTATAATGAAGGTGAATGGGTATTAAGGGATGTTAGTTTTACCATAAACCCAGGGGAAACAGTGGCCTTTGTGGGTGCAACTGGTGCAGGTAAGACTTCAATCATAAGCTTAATAAGCAGGTTTTATGATATTCAAAAGGGAGAAATACTCATTGATGGTGTAAACATTAAAGATGTGACACAACAGGATTTAAGGAGATTTATCGGTGTAGTACTTCAAGATGTATTTTTATTCAGTGGTGATATTAAAACAAACATAAGACTAAACAATAAAGGGATAAGTGATGAGCAAATTGTGGAAATAGCAAGGACAATAAATGCCCATACATTTATTGAACGCTTACCTGATAAATACGATGAAGAGGTTCAAGAGAGGGGATCAACATTCTCCTCTGGTCAAAGACAATTGTTGGCATTTGCCAGGGCCCTTGCCTTTGACCCAGCTATACTGGTACTTGATGAAGCAACGGCCAATATCGATACTGAAACAGAGGTTCTTATTCAAGAGGCTCTAGAAAAGCTAATTGAGGGTAGAACCACAATCGTGGTGGCCCATCGCTTGTCTACCATTCAAAACGCCGATAAAATAATAGTAATGCATAAAGGTAAAATCAGAGAAATGGGTACACATCAAGAACTATTGGACAATGGTGGTATCTATTATGACCTGTATCAATTACAGTACAAAGAAGATTTACTAAATCATGGGTAAAAAAATAAGGAAGAATTCTTTTTAAGAATCCTTCCTTATTTTTATTTACCCTTTCTAAAGCTATTAACGAAAAAGACCAAACCAATAATTATTAGTATACCTGGAAAGATAAATTCACGGTATTCCCTAAGGTTAAAGGTAGTGGATAATTGTCTGTATGAGCCTAAAAATGTTAAAACCAATCCTGGATATAAAGGCCAACTCCCTTGTTTTCTGTCAAAAACAAATATGGCCAAAAATCCCATTCCTAAAAATACTAAGAATATGGAACTGGGAATATCAAAATGTGACCTTAAAACAAAATAAAGACCTATACTTGATACAATACATCCTGGAACAATGGTTTCTGCATCTTTATGGATAACATGTAATAGCAAAAGTCCTAACCCCACAAAGAAAACAATATAATCCCTTGTGACAAAACCTAAATTTAGTAGTAATAAAAAAATTCCAACCAACATAATAATTAGTGCTTCCTTACGATTCAAGTACATCACCCCTATAGATTTCTAATACAATTATACAGTTAACAACATTAACTGAATATGACATATTTATTAATTTTTCCTTACATATGTGCCTAGAAGGAATTTGTTCATCCAAAGTAGAATTATATATAGTAATTTTTTATTAAAAAGTTTTAGAAGTTCTTAAGGATTTCCTTTGGAATAAATATCCATAACTTCTATATCAAAAGTGTAACTTCAATCTAGGAGGTCTTTATAATAATGGATGTAGTTAAGATAACTCAAAAACATAATATAGAAAATTTATTTAAGCAGATGATTATCAAATTTGAAGATGAATATCAAAGGGATTTCACTAATCTATTTGAAGATAAGAAAAAGCAGCTGGCAAAAGGTAGCATCTACGCCATGGGATTAGTTTCCAACAATGAGGTTTTAGGATATCTGGAATATGAAAGGGTAAGTGTAAACAAGGCAGCCTTTTACATAATTTTTGTTGGTAAGGGATTAAATAAAGTGGCATTGATCAGTAATTTTTTCAAAAAGAGCATGGAAATATTAAACCAAGAGGGGGTGACCTCCTTTGTATGCCACATTAGCCCTTTAAGAGGAATACCTTTAAAAAGGGTCATGTCTAAAATAGATTTCCAAGGATATAAAAGATATGAAATGGCCTTAGAATTAAAAAAAGTAAAAGATATACCCTCAGATTTTAAACTGCGGCCATATGACAGTGATATTATTGATGATTTAAAAAAGCTTATGCGCAAAGCTTTTGAGGGAAGTATTGATGGTGTATTATACTCAGAGTTTTTTACCATAGAAGGACAAGAAAAGATGATAAAGCAGATAAGTAATGGGTACTATGGCCCATTTTTAATGGAGCAATCACAATTGATGTATGATGAAAGTAAACTTATGGGTTATGCACTGCTCACAGCAAAAGGATTAGGAACAGCCTTTATTATGGATTTTGCCATTGACCCAGAATATCAAGGGAGGGGACTAAGTAAAGTTTTGTTAAATAGAATAATTAATAAATTAGTTTCCTGTCAATACAAGACCTTAAAGCTTGCGGTCACTGGAGATAACAAAAAGGCATATAAGCTTTACAAAAAAATTGGTTTTAAGGTACTAAACCAATTTGTCATCTACCATTGTGATTATCAAGTATAAAAAAAGCACCTATAACTTAGGTGTTTTTATTTATTTATAGGAAAAAAAG
>CAYYRM010000291.1:0-2893 GCA_964474005.1 uncultured Eubacteriales bacterium | reverse complement strand
ATAAATCTAGCATTTGAAGTTGGTAATAATGGTAGTCACAAAATTCCTAGGGTTGAATTTCCTGAATGTGGTGCCATGAGTCAAGGGTACATAGGTTACCATTTACAAATGGCAATTAAAAATGAACTGATGGAGAGAAAAATAAACAAAAATGTTGCATCAATAGTAACACAAGTAATTGTGGATAAGGAAGATGAGGCATTTAAAAAACCCACCAAGCCAGTAGGTGGTTTCTATACAAAAGAAGAGGCAGAAAATCTATCCTCAGAAAAAGGGTACTCAATGGTTGAAGATTCAGGAAGAGGTTATAGGAGAGTAGTTCCCTCACCAAAACCCAAAGGAATTGTTGAGATGGAAATTATCAAAGATATGGTTGACAAAGGTCATATAGTTATAGCTGTTGGTGGCGGAGGTATCCCAACTACTATGGAAAACAATATATTGAGTGGAGTATCTGCAGTGATTGATAAGGATATGGCCAGTGAAAAGCTAGCTGAATTACTGGATTGCGATACACTATTTATTCTCACAGCTGTTGAGACTATTTTACTGGATTTTGGAAAACCTACTGAAAGGAAGTTAAGGGAAGCTAGCCTTATTGATATGGGAAGATACATTGAAGAAGGTCATTTTGCACCAGGAAGTATGCTTCCAAAGGTTATATCGGCTATGGAGTTTGTAGAATCTAAAAAAGGTAGACGAACAATCATAACTTCACTGGAACATTCAAAGGAAGCAATTAATGGTAAAACAGGTACACTTATACACTAAATACTAACCCTCACAATGAGGGTTATTGTTATTTAATCGTTTTAAGATATAATCCCATATTTGACAGTTGGAAGATAGCAAAATCCTGAAACACCTTGTAAATAGGAAGTTTCAGGATTTCTTATTCATTTAAAAACTGCGTAATATTTTCTTCTTTTTTGTTTCTTTAAAATAATTTTTCATCTTTTTTGTACTTACTATTTCATAATCTGTTCTAAACCCAAATTCTTCATGTAAAGCATCAGTAAAGTCGGTCCTTGTGTAGGTTGGGATATATCCTTCTGTTGGGATAGAGTAGAAATTCATATCCCTTAAACCACTGATAATTTCATGGCTTGTAAACTTTTCACCCAAAGACTTCTCTAAATATCTGTATAAAACTAATGCTAGGAAGCATGTAGTAAAATGTGCCTGTATTCGGTCGTCTCTGCTTAAATAAACAGGTCTAGCTTTAAATTCTGATTTCATAATTCTAAAGCATTCTTCAATTTCCCATCTTCTGTGATTAATTTTTGTTATGGCAGCAGCATCATCTTCTAAGTTTGTACATACAGCATAAAAACCATCATACATTTCCTCTTTTGCCACTGTATCCGTGTCTATACCATAGATTGTATCATCTGCAATTTCCCCATCTTTTGTAACACTTGTAGATGAAATAAATCTTCTAAAATCATTTTGATTCTTTTTTTTGATATCCGATTTTCTGTTTTTAATTAGTTTAGCTGCACGCTCTAGCTGTCCGGCTCTAATCTTTCGTTGGTAATCCCTGTATTTAAGGGAATAGGTAACAATGAGTTTTTGTTCAAGTCCATCTTCCTTTATCCAACGCTCTTTGTAAAAGGTTTTGGATTTGTACTTTTCATATGCCTTCTCATCACTATCAAGTAGACTTATATCAAATAGTTTATCTTCATCACCTAGACTCCACCCAGTAGGGTCAAGAGCCCACTGTTTTAAATGTTTCTTTAACTTTTTTACAGACTGAGTTGTAATAAATGCCCTACCATTTATATCATTAAATTTACGATTGTCGGCTGAAGATAATCCAGCATCAGTACATACAACAAACTTAGATAGCTCAAAGTCATTGAAAATTCTCTTCTCTAAAGGTTTTAGTGTAGTTTGTTCATTAGTATTCCCACTATGAATATCAAAGGCAAGGGGAATACCATCACCATCCATAAATAGCCCCATTCCCACAATAGGATTGGGTTTATGATCCTTAGAAAATCCATATTGCTTAAGACCATCACCATCTTCTATTTCGAAAAAGTAATTAGTACAGTCATAATAGAGGATTCGGTCATTTCTCTTAGAAACAGATAAACTATTCTCATAAAGTTTAGACTGTATAAAATCACTTTCTTTGGCAATAACTTCTAATGCCCGATAAACATGTTGCAATTGGAAGTCTGGCTGCTCTAAAAGGCGGTTAGACTCTTGATATGTATTAAGTTTAGAAGAAGGGAAAAGAATTCTTCCATAAATTAACCTCGAAAGAATAGAATCAAGATTAAATTCAAACTTATACTTAGATGAAATATTATCGCAAACTTTATCCAGCCCTAAAGTATGATACAACTGTTGCAAAAACAGATATCCACCATTAAAGGATCTTTGAATATTCCTATCAATTAGCTTTGATTGGCTATATTTTATAAGAACATCCCTGTTTTGTTTATCTTCTTTTTTATTTAATTCCTCAATATATTCCTTTGCCCATTCAATAGGGTCTTTACCATTTAATTTTTCCTCTAATTCTTTAACAGTACCTAATTTTTCAACAACTTTTGTAGTATGTTTTCCATTTTCATAAACAGATTTAATAACATAAAGAGAAGTGGAATTTTTAGATTTAGAAATTGACAACCTCATTTATTATAACCCCCTATCCATTATATTATATCATATTACCAAATATTACTCAATATATATTTCTAAAATTTGACAAAAAAATAAAGCCTTTTCAATGGCTCTAGCGATTATTTTATAGGACAAGTGTCAAAAACCCGATCCAACTTAAAATAAACAACTCCTTGTAAATCCCTTTAGCTTTATAATCAAGCTAGTGTAAAATAATTGTAGGAAAAATAAAAGAGAATAGACCTCCGTATGGTAT
>CAYYRM010000290.1:0-2894 GCA_964474005.1 uncultured Eubacteriales bacterium | reverse complement strand
ACATTAGCTAAACAAAAGAAAGGCTGCGAAATAAAAAGCCCATTGTAAACCCTCAACTAAATGATATTAGAAAAAAATACCCTAAGGAGTTTTCTGTGGCAGTTGAAATAGCTATGACCATTGAAGAAACTCTAAAGATTGAGTTACCCTTAGATGAAATAGGTTTTTTAACTATGTTTTTTGCAAATAAGCAGTTTACAGGAGATATAGAAGAAAAGGTTGAAACTGTGGGAATACTGGTATTAATGCATGGAAATAGCGCTGCCACAAGCATAGCCAAAGTGGCCAATACCCTTTTAGCCACAGATTTGGCCCAAGCCATTGATATGCCCCTAACTGTAAATCCAGAAGAGATATATAAAGAAGCTAAAGAAAAAATACAAAAAATAAATAATGGTGAAGGGGTTTTAGTATTAGCTGATATGGGATCACTAATTAACTTTGGCGACATGATATCAAAGGAAACAGGTATCCCCACAAAAACCGTAGAAATGGTCAGTACTCCCATGGTGTTAGAGGCAACAAGAAAAGCCATGCTGGGGTCAGATTTAGACTCGATTTATAACTCGGCCATTGATATAAATCCTTATTTAGGGAAAAAGGTTGTGGAAACACCACCAGAACCCATTAGTACAAACAAGAATGTGATAATTACTGGATGCTATACAGGTGAAGGAAGCTCAGTGAAAATTAAGTCATTTGTATCTAAAAACATAGATCACACCAATGTAGACATAATTCCCCTAAGTTTTTCCAGTGTTCAAGACTTCAAAAAACAAATAAATATTCTTTCTGAGTTTAAGAATATAATTGCCATAGTAAGCTTTGTAAATCCAGAAATGCCTTCTATCCCGTTTTTTAAACTGGAAGAAATTTTTACAGAGGAAGGTCAGAAAAAGCTTCAAGCTGTGGTTCATAACGAAAGGCTTTTTACCCAGATATCTGAAAATCTATCAGCCCATTTAAACTTTCATAATAAAAAGGAACTGGTTTATGATTTAAAAGGTGTACTGGTGGGTATCAGTAATGCATTGAAGAAGGAATTTAGCAATGATATTTTAATAGGAGTGATACTTCATATTGGTTGTTTGCTAGAAAAGCTATTAAATAATTTTAATACAGAAACTAATATCAGAAAGATAGATGTACCTAAAGTTGATAAAAATTCTAGAGAGATAGTAAAGAAACACTTACAAATAATCGAAGCTAAATATAGAGTTATAATACCCGAAGACGAAATAACCCTTATTACATCGATAATTACAGATAATAATTAGTTTTAAATAGTGTATCATAGTGTTTTGGAATTAAAATGTTATACAAAAAAGTGTTTTTTCGACAAAAGTTTTCTATAATCCCCCTTGTTTTTACGCCTTTTTTCAAATGGTTTTCTGTTTTGGCACGCATCTTGCATTATACAGTGTGAAAGGAGGAGTTGAATATGAAAAAAATATTATTGGCATGTGCAGCAGGTATGTCCACTAGCTTACTAGTGACTAAAATGGAACAAGCCGCCAAAGCAAAAGGCGAGGAAGTCCAAATTGTTGCCGTACCAGTTGATGCTTTCGCTGATAAAGTTAAAGACTATGATATAGCTTTATTAGGTCCACAAGTTAAGTTCAAAAAAGATGAGTTTCAAAAAATTGCTGATCAATATGGCATCAAAGTTTTAGTTATCAATTCCATGGATTATGGTTTGATGAAGGGTGAAAAAGTTTTAGAAGACGCTTTAAAAGAATTGAAGTAATTCATTCTTAAAGATGTCAAAGATGTGCCTTAAGAAAATCAGTAATAAATCTAACAAAAAACAAAACAATTAAAGGGGGATTTTAGAAATGAGAAATTTCATGCAATGGATTGAAGAAAAATTCATGCCTATAGTTGCCAAAGTTGGTAACCAAAGGCACATTGTGGCAATGAAAGACGGTTTTATCGCAGCAATGCCATTTATGATTATAGGTTCTATTATGTTAATTATGGCTTTTCCTCCGTTCCCTAAAGATACCACTAACTTTATTGGTAGAGCTTCGGTCACATTTGCAGGAAATAATTTTGATACTTTAATGGTTCCTTACAGAATGACAATGCAAATCATGGTAGTGTTTATCTCTACAGCTATTGGTTATGCTCTAGCTAAATCTTACAACCTAAATGCACTATCTGGAGCTCTATTGTCACTTTGTGCTTTCCTACTTGTAGGTGCTACAGCAGTTAATGGTGCACTTCCTACAACTTATATGGATGGAAAAGGTGTGTTTACAGCTATTATAACTTCATTCTACTCAATAGAGTTAATGAGATTCCTTAAGGCAAGAAACATTACAATCAAAATGCCAGATGGTGTACCACCAGCTATCGCTGCTTCATTTGATGCTTTAATTCCAGTATTCCTAATGGTTTCTACACTTTACCCTGCGAGTTTACTAATCCAAAACTATACAGGTTATACAATTCCAGCTGGAATCATGGAACTATTTAAGCCTCTAGTAGCAGGTGTTGACAGTTTACCAGCAATCCTTTTTGCAGTATTCTTAGCTCATATTCTATGGTTTGCAGGTATCCACGGTTCTTCTATCGTAGGTGGCGTTTTAACACCATTCTACCTAGCTAACCTAACTACTAACCAAGAATTACTTGAATTGGGACAACCTTTAACAGCTATTTTCGCTCAACCTTTCTGGGCATTCTATATCGTACTAGGTGGTTCTGGTGCTACTTTAGCTCTTGCGTGCATGTACCTAAGAAGTAAATCATCTCACTTAAAAGCTATTGGTAGAGTTGCTATCGTTCCAGCAATCTTCAACATCAACGAACCAGTAATCTTCGCTTCCCCTATCGTAATGAACCCAATCTTAGGTATTCCATTTATTCTAGCTCCAATGATCAACGCTACC
>CAYYRM010000289.1:0-2917 GCA_964474005.1 uncultured Eubacteriales bacterium | reverse complement strand
ATTCCTTCACATAATCCTCATCCTATACATATATCCCTTTCAATACTTATTTTCATTTTTAACACCGCCATTACTTTCTACCTAAAGTATATCTTCAAATATAAAAACCCACAGTGACTTCAGTCACAAAAAAGTTGAGAAATTTTACAATTAATATTACAATAGTACTAACTAGGGGAGGGTATTTATGAATAATAAAATTATATTTTATTTTTTGGGTATGGTCATATTCCTTTTGGCGATTTCAGGAATTTATATGTTCTATCCTTTTTCTACGTCAGCCTCCACCAATCCTGAAAACCCAATTGGCGACATAAATCTTGAAATCTTTCAAGGTGGGTATTCTTTTTTGGCTAATGAAGAGTACGATAAGGCATTAGCTTATTACCGAGAAATTAATAACCAACTGACAGGTGATGAATTCATTTCTAAAAATAAGCAACTAATTTTGATTTTAGAAAGGCTCCAAAAAGCACATGATATTTACCATCAAGAATTAGAATTACTTAATAAGGCCCAAGGTTTTAGTAATGAATTTTCAGACTACCTTTATTCAAACCTTGGAAAACTTCATGATTTCCACCAATTGTCCCTACAAGTTTTGATTGAAGAAGATCATGAAAATGAGAATTCTCTCATACAAGAATATCTAAATAAAAAAGAGGATTTCAAAAGACTCAAATCAGACATTGAGAAAATTAATTCCCCTTTTTTCGAAATGGAAGTCAAAAAAAATTACTTAATATTAATTGATTTTAGCTTACTCCCTGTGGAAATTCACTATCGCACCATTTATCTTCAAGAATCCCTTACCCTTGAAGAACTAGAAAATGTTGAAGATGCATGGCATCATTGGGGTACAAACTATATATTTGTAATCAACTATTTACAAGATTTTGAAGAAGGACTCATTACTTTAGAGGAACAGGTAATTGAATACAAAAGTGGATATCAAGACATGAAAAATCAATTGAAAAGGCTTATACCAGATCTCAGCAGTGATTTCCAAGCATAGGTAGTTTAAGAAAAAAAGGGCAGTGAATCTTAAGTTCACTACCCTTTTTTTAACCCTTCATCCACAGTACCATACCTGTATGGTCTACCCCAGTTAACTTCCATTTTTTTCATACACTCATCTAATAAATTTAACCCTAGGTTTTCACTTAAGCCCTTAGTTAAAGCAAATATTTTAAAGATCCTCAGTTTATCTTCTTCGGTTCCCTGAAGCCTTGAAGTTTCCTTATGTAAAAAAAACATTGATTCCCAAACATCGGAATGCTTAATTGCAGGAATTGACTCAAAGCTACTGCCCTTCCATATATCCCCCCATTCTGGATACATTAAAGGCATGTTTAATAATCTTATAATGATATCAGCAAGCTCCTGTCCGTATTCTTGTACCCTTCCCTTTTTCACAGCATCAGCTAACTCAGAAATTTCACTATGTAAAAGTACTACCTTTACATTAAATCTATCTTTTCCATTGGCGAAACCCTTTTCTAGAAGTAATTCTTTTATATCCTCTTGTAGTTGAAAGATTTTCATATGTTACCCTCCCAGATTTAATTGAAAATTATAATGGTTAATGGTCTTGATTATTCAGCCATAGGGTTATTATATCAAAACTTTATAAGGAGTTTAAGAGATTTGCCTAAAATTAAAACGTATTTAGCACGTCAAAGGCAATGTTTAGACAATTGCCCTTTTTTTTTGTATAATATACTTATGAAGTAGATTTTGGGAGGTAGGTTTAATGGATAATTTATGGGGATTAATATTAGATTTTAAAGGTAAATTTATAAGTTTTTCAATGGAATATATAAATTTTATTGCGTTTGTTATTATTGCATTAGTTTTAACTATAATATTTCTCTTTATAGTGGGTCTACGGGAAGGCACTGGAAGCTCTACTTATATAAAAAAATCAGATTTGCGTTATCACCAAAGTTCCCTGAAACTTTGGTCATTGGGACCGATTATTTTAGGCTTAGTGTTACTATTATGGATTAGTTTATGGCTCCTTCCGACCATGAATACACCGGTTTTTGGGTTTGGTTTCATTTTATTTGCAGCTGGTTTTTATTCCATTGGAGCAGAACTAATCTTAGTAAACATTGGAGTTTACGGTTATATTTTAGGCTTTAATTTATCTGTTTCAAAATCCTCCAAAATAAATATAGAACCTATTAAAATTAAAGATTATGACAGAGAAGCTGCGATGAGTAATGCATTAAATGAATTAAAAATGTTAAGGAGAGAGAAAGACCTTAGAGAAAGAAACTATAAAAAATAAAAAGCATGGGGTGATATGCTCCCATGCTTTATTTTTTAAAATATACTATCCTAATATATTTTAACTATTTCTGAATCTGTATAGTAATGCTGTATTATCTCGTCTAACTTGAAACCTGCTTTTAACATACCCAAAACCCCATATTGGCTCATTCCAACACCATGCCCATTACCACCACCATATATTTTTATCCCATTTAGCTGGTTTTCTGAGTAAACTTTATCAAAGGTTATAAAAGCACTGGGTAAAATACTATAATTACTCAAAACAGAACCATCACTCCTATGGATTAATATAGGGTTATGGTTATCAATGGGCCGCAAAGTAAACCTGATGTTATATTCTTTGTTGATTCTATAGGTGCCATTTTCTCCAACAATATCTAAAACCATAATATTGCCACCCTCCCCCCTTTCAACCACCACCAGATCCTTAACTGAGCCCAAGGGATCATTGGGGATTTCCATGGAAATAAACTCTCCGTCCTTAAGGGTTAAAATATGTTTGGGTTGGGCCTTTTGTCTTTGTGCAAGGTTATCTTCCAATGACTTTCGCAGCTGAAGTTCTGACATTTCAATTTGCCACCTAAAAAATGGTGAATCCCTATCAAAGGATTGAACATCT
>CAYYRM010000288.1:0-2937 GCA_964474005.1 uncultured Eubacteriales bacterium | reverse complement strand
GACCTTTTGATTCGTAGTCAAACACTCTATCCAGCTGAGCTACGGGCACATATTAAATGGCGGAGAGAGAGGGATTCGAACCCTCGAAACGAGTTTTAGCTCGTTTAATCGCTTAGCAGGCGACCCCCTTCGGCCGACTCGGGCATCTCTCCATATAAATTGTCACAGAAATAAAATGGCGGAGGGGGTGGGATTCGAACCCACGGCCCTCTCGAGTCACTGGTTTTCAAGACCAGCTCCTTAAACCGCTCGGACACCCCTCCATCTTGACACATTCATTAGTATATCATAATGTTTTTTTAATGTCAATATTTTTTTATTATATTTTTTCTTTATTTTTTACTTTACTTTTTGAAATGTGTCATCTGCCATATAAATATATAATAATTATTGTGTTATGTCAACTAGTTTTCATTTGAAATTTTTTCCACACCTATATAAGGTCTTAAAACCTCAGGTATGACAACACTTCCATCTGCCTGTTGATAATTTTCAAGTATTGCTGCAACTGTTCTACCAACTGCTAAACCTGATCCATTTAATGTGTGTACATATTGTGTTTTTTCCTTTGGGGCTGGTCTAAACTTAATATTTGCTCTTCTAGCTTGGAAATCTTCAAAATTACTACAAGAAGAAATTTCCCTATAGGTATTAAAACTAGGTAACCATACTTCAATATCATATGTTTTGGCAGCACCAAAACCTATGTCTCCAGTACATAAATTAACAACTCTATATGGTAGTTGAAGTTTTTGCAGTATATTTTCGCTATCCAGTAATAACTTTTCAAGCTCTTCGTATGATTTTTCTGGATGTGTAAACTTAACTAATTCAACCTTATTAAACTGATGTTGTCTGATAAGTCCGCGGGTGTCCCTCCCATGGGCTCCAGCTTCAGCTCTAAAACATGGGGAAAATGCTGTGTATAATAATGGCAAAAGATCCCCCTCTAAAATTTCATCTCTATGATAGTTTGTAACTGGTACCTCTGCAGTGGGGATTAAATAATAACCATTATTTTTTATTAAAAAAGCATCTTCTTCAAACTTAGGTAATTGCCCTGTTCCTGTCATACTATCCTTGTTTACCATCAATGGAGTAAGTATTTCCACATAACCTTTTTTTGTATGTGTATCAAGCATAAAGTTTATCAGTGCCCTTTCGAGCCTTGCACCTAATCCTTTATAGAACGTAAAGCGAGAACCTGTTACTTTGCCAGCCCTTTCAAAATCTAATATTCCTAAGTCTGTGGCCACATCCCAGTGAGCTTTAGGAGTAAAACTAAAGGTTGTTGGTGTACCGTGTTTTTTAACTTCCACATTGTCATGTTCCCCTTTGCCTAAGGGTACACTCTCGTGGGTAGTATTGGGAATTCTTAACACTATAGATTGGATATTTTCATCTATTTCCCTGATTTTATCATCTAATTTTTTAATATTTTCCCCAACATCTCTCATTTTTAGTACCAGTTCTTCGCAATCAATTCTATCTTTTTTTAGCTTTGCTATCTCTTGAGATGCCTCATTCCTTAGTTTTTTCAGGGATTCAACTTCAGACAATGTATCTCTTCTTTGAATATCTAAATTTAAAATTTGGTTTATTACTTCTGGATCTTCATTTCTGTTGGCCAAACTTTCTTTAAAGTAATCTGGGTTTGTTCTAATTAGTTTAATATCTAACATACTATTCCTCCTTTGAAATTAAAAAAATAAGTCCCTGACCATAAGGTCAGGGACGAATAACCGCGTTGCCACCCTGATTGAATAGAATTTCTATTCCTCTCAATTATCTATAAAGGGATAAACCTTAACACTAAAAAGGTGGATTCCTTATGTTCTCTAATCGGTTCTCACCAACCACCGACTCTCTGCGTAGAAAAATCATAAGTACTATTCCTTAGATCATTGTGTGTGGACATATTTATTTTTCAACATATTAACATAAATAAAAACAAAAAGCAAATTAATTGTTAAACCAGTATTCCTGTGCTGACTTTACACCTACTCCTATTTCCAAAGGATAGCCTAATTCCTTTAGGGTCATTTCAATTGCTGCGATTACAGAAATCACAAATAGCGGATCTACATTACCTAAATGACCTATCCTAAATATTTTCCCTTCTAATTTTCCTTGACCTCCAGCCACATCTACCCCATACTTATCTAACAGTATTTTTTGCATCTTTTTTAAATCTATACTATCTGGTACTATAATTGGGGTGACTGTATTGGCAGAGTCTGAATCATTGTTTAATAATTCAAGTCCCATGGCACTAATTGCAGTTCTAACCATTTTTGAAATTTTATCATGTTTTTTAATTTCAGTTTCAAAACCTTTTTTTTCTAAATTCTCCAATTGTTTCAAAAGTCCTACATATAACGGTATAGCTGGGGTATATGGGGTTTCTTGTTTATTATTATAAAACTTTTGGTACATTTTTATATCCCAGTAGTATTTTGGTATATTGCTATTTTCTCCGTTACGTATTGCTTTTTCACTGAAAGAAATAATAGCTAATCCTGGAGGTAATGCCAATACCTTTTGGCTACCGGTTAAGATAACGTCTATACCCCACTTATCCGTCTCAACACTGGTAGCTCCTATGGAACTAATCCCATCAACTAGTAATAAAGTTTTATCAGAGGTTCTTAATTTACTTATTGATTCGATATCATTTAAAACACCGGTGGATGTTTCACAATGTATAACTGTTATACCTTTTAATTCTTCTCCAATTTCGTCTATTTTTTCCTTTATTTTAAGAAGATTAAATCCTTTTCCCCATTCGTCGTGGCACTCTATAACATCCAGTTCATATTGTTTAGCTATGTCTGCAAATCTTTGACCGAAAGACCCATTAATTAGAGCCAATATCTTATCACCTTTTGAAAAACTATTGACAATTGCACATTCCATGGCACCTGTCCCAGAAGCTGT
>CAYYRM010000287.1:0-2954 GCA_964474005.1 uncultured Eubacteriales bacterium | reverse complement strand
CCTTACTTTTATAAAAGTATTATTAGTGCGAAATTACAATTATAGTGATACTGTCACACCCCAATGGGTGTGACAGTATTAAAAAGAATTATTTAAGGTCTACCATCAATCATCCAGTCTGGAACTTGGATAGTACCATTTAAGATTCCAGCCTTAATTTCTTCTATGGCAGCTGCATGTTCTGCAGTAACGTTTTCTTTCATTTCTCTTATGGCTTCCAGTTCAGCTTCGGTGATTGCATTAGCAGTTCTTGCAGCTTGCTCATCAACATCGATTTCTTCAAGGTCTGTTAAACCAACACCATCGATTTCAAGGTCAAATACCTTAGCTTGACCACCTGCGTATGTTCCTTCTAGAGCTGCGTTAACAATTTCAAATACTGCCACATCAACTCTTTTTAACATACTGGCAATTACACGGCCTGGAGCAAGCCAGTTTTGGTTAGCATCTACACCAATGGCATAGACAGTTCTATCTTGAATTTCCATAACTGCTTCGAAAAGTCCACCACCAGTACCACCTGAAGCGTGATAAATAACATCTGCGCCTTGGTTAATTTGAGCCAAAGCTAACTCTTTACCAGTACCTGGGTCACCAAAGCTAGCAGCGTAATTAGATATTACTCTAATATCTGGATTGATATGTTTTGCACCAGCAACAAAACCACCTTCAAAACGATGGATCAAACCAAAGCTAACACCGCCAATGAATCCAATTGTGTTAGATTCACTTACTAAAGCAGCAATTGCTCCAGCAAGGAATGAACCTTGATGCTCAGCAAATACTAAGTCAACAACATTGGCAGGTACTTGTGCTAAACCACCATCAACGATAGCAAATTTAACGTCAGGATAATCAGCAGCCACCTCAGCTAAAGTTTTAGCCATTTGGAATCCTACACCTATAACTAAGTCATAACCTCTTTCAGCGAAATCACGAAGAGCAGCATCGTCTTCTGCAGACTCCCTTGGCTCAACGTAATCAAAGTGAATTCCTAGTTCATCCCTAGCTTGTTGTAAACCTCTGTGTGCAGAGTCATTAAATGATCTGTCACCTAAACCACCAGTAGAGTAAACGATACCTACTCTGAAGGTATCATCATCTGCAGTTGTACCACCGCAGCCCGCTAAGGTAAGGGATACCAGCATTAAAGCTGCAAGTAAAAGAATAAGTTTTTTCTTCACCAAAATTTCCTCCTCTTTGGTTTTATTTTAGTTTAAGGCTTTTCACCTTAAAGTTTTTGACGTTTTCTTATGACATGGAAAGAGAATCTATCACTTCTAAAATAATTCTTTGAATATAAAATCGGTTTATTTTCACTTGTAAGGTGAACTTGATCTAAAAGCAAAATGGGAGTTCTAGCAGGTAGATTTAAAGCTTTGGCAAGCTTATAATTTGCTATAACTGGAACAATTTCAGAAATGGCATAACTAATTTCTAAGTTGTAATTGGTCTCTAAAAAATTAAATATAGATCTATCGATATGATTAAAGGATTTTTCTTGAAATTTATCAGTTTTAACTAATTTATCTATACAATAAACAACAGGTTCAAGGTTGGCTGTACGTACCCTTTCAATTTTAATTAACGGGTAATTATCCAAAAGATCCAGTTTTTGCTTGTCCCGGTCATCTGCATTTATAATGCTGACACTTAATAGTTTTGTTCCTGCTGACATGTTAAGTTGCTCAATACTTTCAGTCACACTGTGCAATTCTTCAATTCCACTTTTTATGGTGGTGGTTTTGTCGTTTACAAATGTGCCAATCCCATGTCTTCTTATAAGAATGTTTTCTTCTTCTAAAACCCTTAATGCCTCGCGTAGTGTGGGGCGACTGACACCTAGTGTTTTGGCAAGATCAAACTCAGAAGGAAGTTTACTCCCCTTTTTATAGTACCCATTATTGATTAATTCTAGTAGTTTATCCTTAACCAGTAAATAAAGGGGTCTTTGATCAGATTTTACTAGCATATTTTATCCTCCTTGTAAGATGTCAAACATCTACAATTTGATATTCTACAACAATCAACAAAATCCTTCTAAATTTTAAAAAAATCTATTGTAACATTTCCTCTAGTTGTAAGGGTGTAACTAAAACCTGCCTAGCTTTACTTCCTTCAAAGCCCCCCACTATTCCCATTTTCTCTAAATCATCAATTATCCTTGCTGCCCTTGTATACCCTATACGAAATCTCCTTTGGAGAAGTGAGATTGATGCCTGTTGTGTGTCAACAATAAGTTTTGCTGCTTCGTCAAAAAGTTCATCTAAATCTTGGGTTTCAACTTCCTTTTCTTCGCTTATTTCAAATTTTTCATCGTAATCGGGACTTTGGGTTTGCTTTACAAAAGCCACAAGCTTTTCAACCTCTTCATCTGTTATAAATGAACTTTGTGCCCTAACAGGCTTAGATGCACCCACAGGGTAATAAAGCATGTCTCCTTTACCTAGTAGCTTTTCTGCACCACCCATATCTAATATGGTCCTAGAATCTGCCTGTGAGGATACAGCAAAGGCTATCCGTGAAGGAATATTAGCCTTTATTACCCCTGTTATAACATCAACTGACGGTCTTTGGGTTGCTACAATTAAGTGAATCCCAGCTGCCCTAGCCATTTGGGCTAGCCTACAGATACAGTCCTCAACATCATTGGGGGCTACCATCATTAAATCAGCTAACTCGTCAATGATTACCAAAATTAGTGGTAATTTTTCATCGGGGTTTACTTGATTGTATCTATTAATATCCCTTACCCCAAGTTTTGCAAACTGTTCGTACCTATGCTCCATTTCCTTAACAACCTTCTTCAAAGCAAATGCAGCATTTTTTGGATCAGTTACCACAGGTGCCAAAAGATGAGGAATACCGTTATAAACATTAAGCTCAACAACCTTAGGGTCAACCATTAAAAATTTAACCTCATCAGGGGTGGCTTTATAAAGAACACTGGCTAT
>CAYYRM010000286.1:0-2964 GCA_964474005.1 uncultured Eubacteriales bacterium | reverse complement strand
TTTTAATTATAGAAAGCAGTTCTTCCACTAGCATTTCTTCCTTGACTGTTTTTATAATTTCTCCCTTTTTGAAGATTATACCTTTACCTTTTCCTCCGGCAATACCGTAATCTGCTTCCCTAGCTTCACCTGGCCCATTAACCACACATCCCATAACTGCAACTTTAACTGGTAAATTTAGTTCATACAGTTTTGTAGTTACCACCTTAGATAAACTCTCAAGATTAACATCACATCTTCCACATGTGGGGCATGATATTATTTCGGGCTTTTTTATGTGTGTATCTAATTTGAGGGAATTTAAAATGTTGTAAGCAACATCGATTTCTTGTACTGGATTCCCTGTCAATGATACCCTTATAGTATCCCCTATTCCATTGAAAAGTAATATACCTAACCCAACTGAAGATTTAATGGATCCCACTTCTTTAAGACCAGCTTCAGTAATGCCAAGGTGTAATGGGTAGTCCACTTCATTGGATAAAAGGGAATATCCTTTTACTGTTTCCAAGACATCTGATGATTTAAGAGATATACAAATATCATAAAATCCTTGTTCCTCAAGTAACCTTACTTCACGCATGGCAGCCTCTACCATACCTTCTGCCGTTGACTTGTTGTGATATTTAGCTAATATATCCTTAGGTAAGGAACCGGCATTAATCCCAATTCTTATGGGTATTTTCTTATTACTACATGCCTCCACTACCTTCAATATATTCTCTTTAGAGCCAATGTTACCAGGATTTATCCTAATTTTATCTATTCCGTTTTCTATACTTAATAATGCCAACTTGTAATCGAAGTGAATATCTGCAACCAGAGGAATATCAATTTTCTCTTTAATTTTTTTTATATTTTCAGCAGCCTTTACGTTTGGCACTGCCACCCTTACAATTTGACAACCTGCCAATTTTAATTGGTTAATTTGGTTCACTGTAGCTTCTGTATTTTCTGTTTTTGTATTGGTCATTGACTGAATAACAATGGGATTGTTATTTCCAATCTTAACACTACCCACCGATATTTCTTTAGTTTTTTTCCTATTAATCATAAGAATCACCTTAAGGTAAAATAAAATTTACTATGTCTTTATATAGAATAAATACCATCAACATAAGTAGTAATCCAAAGCCAATTATATGAACTAATCCTTCCTTTTCAGGATCCACAGGTTTGCCTCTAACAGCTTCAATCAAAATAAATACTAATCTGCTACCATCTAGGGCAGGGATAGGCAATAGGTTAAGAACACCTAGGTTAACACTTAGAAGGGCAGTAAAGCTCAATAAACTGGACATTCCAAACCTCGCAGCTTCTCCAACCATCACAACAATACCAACTGGTCCAGCTAAGTCGTTACTAGAAGCTTCTCCACTTATTAACATACGTAGACTATTTACAATTTGGGTTGCAAAGAAAAATGTTTGATATAAGCTTTCTTTTATGGCAGCCACAAACCCTAAGGATCTAATGGGCTGTGAAATTCCAATCATTCCCCTTTCTGTTTGTTCATCATAAAGGGGAGTAGCTTGTAAATTAATAATTTCGCCGTTTCTTGAAACTTTAAAATATAATTGTTGGTCTGGGGATGCACTTATTTTTTGTACTAACTGGTTCCATGTATCCACTTTAGTTCCATCAACCTCAAGAACTACATCCCCTGGCATAAAACCTGCAGCTTCAGCTACACTGTCTCTGGAAACTGCACCAATTTGTGCAACATCTGATACAGGTACACCAAATCCCACAAAAACTATCATAAATAGTAAAATAGCCAGTACAAAGTTCATCAAGGCTCCAGAAAACACAAAGATAAACCTTTGAAGAACAGATTTTGATTGGTAACTTCCTTCTAAATCAGTTTCCTTGCCCTCTTCCCCTAACACCCGTACATATCCACCTAATGGGAATGCACGAATTCCATATAAAGTTTCACCCTTTTGAAACTTCAAAATGGCAGGACCAAAGCCTATGGCAAACTCCTGAACTTTCATTCCCACCGCCTTTGCAGTTAAAAAATGTCCAAGCTCATGTACTAAAATTAGTAAGCCAAAAACGATTATGGCTATAATTATCGTCATGATAAAACACCCTTTCCTCTGATAAGTTCCCAAGTATTAATCCTAGCCCATTCATCAATTTCTAAAACTTCCTTTAAACTTGGATTACTTATGAAACTATGTTTCTTTAAAACAGTTTCTATGATTTCAGTTATATCAGTAAAACCAATGCTCCCTTCTAAAAATCCATTTACACATTCTTCATTGGAAGCATTCAAAATAACTGGCCAACTCCCACCTTTTTTACCTGCTTCAAAGCAAAGTGATAATCCTTTAAATGTTGCAGTATCAGGCTTTTCAAAGGTTAGATTTTGTTCAAAAATATTTAATTTCCTAAAATTATTAGGGATTCTTTTTGGATGATTCAGAGCGTATTGAATTGCATATCTCATATCAGGTGGACTTAAATGTGCAATTACGTTCCCATCCTTGTATTGTATCGCAGAATGAATAATACTTTGGGGATGTACCACAACATCAATATTTTCTAATGAAACATTAAATAACCACCTTGCTTCGATGGCTTCTAATCCCTTATTTATTAGGGTTGCTGAATCTACACTAATTTTTTTACCCATACTCCAATTTGGATGGTTCAGTGCATCTTTTACTGTAACCTTTGAAAGAAACTCTAAACTTTTGCCCCTAAAAGGTCCTCCAGATGCCGTTAATAAAATTTTATCTATATCGCCACTGGTATGACCCGCTAAGCATTGGAATATGGCTGAGTGTTCACTATCAACTGGAATAATGGAAACATTGTTTTGTTTAGCCATTTCTGTTATGATGTGCCCTGCTATAACTAGGGTTTCCTTGTTTGCCAATGCTATGTTTTTTTTTTTTGATATTGCATAATATGTATGGATTAATTCTGTCTTACAAATAATTTTGTAAATATATA
>CAYYRM010000285.1:0-2976 GCA_964474005.1 uncultured Eubacteriales bacterium | reverse complement strand
ACTTACTGGTGAAGAAATTAGTCATAGATCTAAAGGATGTGTATATAGCGATTTTTTTAGTTATGTTTTTAGTCTTTTGGTTCAGGCTCGGGTAATTCCATTGCGGAATTACCCGAGCCTGAACCAATTAATCTTGCATTAATTGAACTTATTGTATATAATACATATATACAATATTACATAAGAAGGGTGGTAGAAATTGAATATTATAATTAGCAATTCCAGTGGTCAACCCATTTATGAGCAAATAAGTACTCAGATAAAAAATATGATCATATCTGGGGAGTTAAGGGAAGGTGATGCACTTCCATCCATGCGCCTTTTGGCAAAGGAGCTTAGGATAAGTGTTATTACCACAAAACGTTCTTATGAGGATCTTGAGCGTGATGGGTTTATTGTTTCAATAACTGGCAAGGGAAGTTTCGTGGCTAGTATGAATACCGAGTTGATTAAAGAAGAGCAACTAAAGAAAATAGAGGAGCACATGCAAAGTATAGTAGAGTCTGCAAATCTTTGTGGTGTTAGTCTCGATGAATTAATCAATATGTTAGAGTTAATTTTTAAGGGGGAGTAAAAAATGAATAACGCATTGGAAATTAAAAATTTATCTAAAAAATACTCTGGATTTGCATTAGATGATATAAATCTAACTTTACCTAAGGGTAGCATAATGGGATTTATTGGGGAAAATGGAGCAGGGAAGAGCACAACAATAAAACTAATTTTAGATATTATTCAAAAGGACAGCGGTCAAATAAAAGTTTTGGGTAAAGATCTAAGTAGGGACCATAAAAATATTAAGGAACAAATAGGTGTTGTAATGGATGAGAGTTGTTTTCCTGAAAACCTAAGTGCAAAAGAAATTAATACCATAATGAAGAACATTTATAAGACTTGGAGTGAAGAAAGGTTTTTTGGTTTTATGGATAAATTTTCTCTTTCGGATAACAAGTCACTTAAGGATTATTCTAGGGGGATGAAGATGAAGCTATCCATAGCCGTAGCACTATCCCATGACTCCAAAATTCTAATATTAGATGAGGCAACCAGTGGACTTGATCCCATGGTCAGGGAGGAAATTTTAGATGTTTTTATGGACTTCATACAAGATGAAAACAATTCGATTTTTATTTCGTCACATATAATAAGTGATTTAGAGAAAATTTGTGATTACATCACATTTATTCACAAAGGGAAAGTGGTTTTTAGTGAGTCAAAGGATGACTTGATAGAGAGCTATGGAATCTTAAAGTGTTCTGAAATTGAGTTTAACGCTTTGGATAAAGCCTTAGTAAAAGGTTATAGAAAAAACAAATTTGGTGTGGAAGCACTGGTGCTGCGGGATAAAGTAACAAGTAAGCTGCTTATTGATAAAGCGAGCTTAGAAGAAATTATGTTGTTTCATGTTAAGGAGGCTATGTAAATGAAGGGGTTAATATTGAAGGATCTATTTAACTTAAAAAAACAAGGAAAAGTGTATATTCTATTTATAGCATTTTATTCTTTAATTGCTTTTTCCACTGGAGACAGTTCTTTTTTGGGTGTGATGATTTTTATTTTCTGTACACTATTACCAGTAACTGCGTTATCATATGATGAAAGGGCACAGTGGGATAAATATGGTCTTACAATGCCTATTGATAGAAAAGATATGGTTATAAGTAAATATATACTGGGAATAATCTGTGCTATAATTGGGCTAGTTTTAATGCTGATTTTTTCAACTATCTTACCCAGCGATATGGAGGGAAACGTTAGTTTGTTAGTATCATTATTTGGTGCCAGTGTAATTTTATTATCCATAGTGCTACCTATAAATTTTAAGTTCGGGGTAGAAAAGGGAAGACTTCTAATGATGCTTATATTTTTTCTCCCTGCAGCAATCATCATGGCCTTGGCTAAATCCAATGCATCGATTCCTGTGGATAAAATTATAGATATAATACCCTACGCTTTACCCATTATTTCAGTAATCACACTAATAATTTCATTGGGATTATCCATCAGGATTTACACAGTTAAAGAGTTGTAGTAGTTAGGTTTCAGGCTCGGGTAATTCCATTGCGGAATTACCCGAGCCTGAACCTGTTCAAATTAGCCTTATTCCCTAATTTCCTGTATAATATACATAATATATTTAACAATGTGAGGTATTTTCATGAAACTTGATCCAAAGTTACTTAAAAGTATTGATGAAACTAAATATTTGGCCACTGAGAATACTTGGAGGTATAGGCCCATAATTCGCATTTTCTTTAAGAGTCAAGAAAGGATGAAGTATTGGCTTTATAAAGAAGATGTTTTTGATGAGCTTAAATGGTATGAACAGTTCAGTGAATATACCATGGACAATTTAAAAAATGATCTGGATGCTTTGGTTAATTACAATAATCTATTAACAATGCAAGATACAGCCAAGGTTAAAACTGTGGAGGAATTTAAGAATAAGCAGTTTAGGTACCAGCTTTCACCATATACCATTGAAATTGAGAGGTTAGTTTTAAAGCTAGAGAGTTTAACCACACAAAGTCAAGGATCCTTAGAACCGTCTCTCATAGAGCGATTGAAGGATAGTATTGAAAGACTAGATTCTATGAAATCAAAGGATCCTAGGGAAATTTATCAGTGGTGGAACCTAATGAACGATGATTTTAAAAAGCTTAATGAGAATTATCAGGATTATATTAGGGGCTTTTATTCACCTAAGGCAGAAGAGCTTATGCAAACAACAGAATTTTTGGTTTTTAAGGAAAGTCTGATTCAATATTTGCGCCAGTTTATCAAAGGGTTGCAACTTAATGCCATGACCATTGAAAATCTTATTAAGAACACAAGTAGTAGAGATATTGAGTATGTTGTAAGCCAAGTTCTAGTTCATGAAAAAACTATTCCCAGAATGGAAAATGTTATGGATGATAATGAGTTTTTACAAAACAATCTTGGTCGATGGACTAGCCTTGAGGAATGGTTTGTAGG
>CAYYRM010000284.1:0-2984 GCA_964474005.1 uncultured Eubacteriales bacterium | reverse complement strand
GTACTTCTCCAGGCCTATCTAGCCTTGAGACCCCTATATATTGAAACAATTCTCCGTCAGTTCCCCTTGGGGTAGGCTCTTGGGCTAATCTAAAGCTTCTATCGGTAATTCCTTGTAAAAAAGGTCTAGTCTGATCAGACGTGTTAAAGTCAAATCCAAAGAAATCTGCAATACTGCCATTTGTAAGTACTCCATTTTCATCAATGACATGGATTTCGTCAACCCCAAGCCGCTGAGCTAAGCTAAGCATGTTTTGTGTGCTTAGCATGTTGCTGTTATTTAGGATAATTTCAGCAATGGATTGTGTTAGATTTAGGTAGCTCTCATTTAATGCATCCGTAGTTATTTCTATGGCCCTATTTCCTGAAATCACTGACTCAATGGTGTTGTTTAGTACATTTCCCATTTCGTCATAAAACATGTCGGTAAGTTGGTTTCTTGTTTGAATATAGTTAAAAAGTCCGATGATTCCGATGGTAATTGTCAATAAAAGTACAATGGGTATAAGTAGTTTTTGCCTTAATTTCATCCTATCCCTCCTTATGAATAATTTACTTCATAATATTCTACATATATAGTCATTTTCCTCTATTTTTCGACATTATTTTACATCCTTAGATGTGAATTAAAAACCCTTTTGATGTTATTACACCAAAAGGGTTTTGCGTTTTCTAATACACTCTTATAGGTTGTTTAAATAAGGACGGTCAAAGCTCTTTTCAAATGCTTGGTTTTCTTTTAGCTGTTTATCCCAAAAGGAGTTTACTACTCCCATCTTCCTTAATAATTTAAATACCGTTGTTATAACCCAGTTAAATCGGATAGGGATGGCCAATTGGTCAACATGTTTTGTCATAAACTTCCCCTCAGATACCAATCCAGCTATTGCGTTTTTCATAAGGCCAATGGTCCTTTCTTGGGCCTTAGGTTGCCTTCCTTGTAAGCCTTCGATGCCACCTTTTATTACGGTACCTAGATAGGTTCTTCCCAGCCTTAATGCCAATTGTTCAAAATATGCTTCTAGGAAGTGGGATTGGCTACTTTCAGGAAAGCCCGATTGGATAAAAAAGCTTATACTACCTTGGGATTTATTAAGTTTTTCTATGAATTTCATTACATGAGAAGGCATTGCATGGACGTATAAGGGCATGAAGAACATAACATGTTTTTCATTTTGAAACTTTCCAGCCCACTCTTCCCATTTATCCCTTTCTTTCAAATCACGAACCTCAACTTTGTTACCTAAGGATTCCACCACTTTATCTAAAATAAGTGTGGAGTTGCTACCACTTATCCGAGGTGACCCGTTGTAGATCACTAGTTTTTCCATGGATTCAACGGAAGCAAATGGCGCATTCTTCCTTTTAGGTTTCCTTGATTCCAATAGACGTAGTTGTATACCTTCATCTGTAAAGATTCGGTAGGCCTTGGATTTAAAGTGAAAGGCGGTGCGGTACAGATAATCCTCTATGACTTGTTCCTCTTCCTTTGTTAGTCCATGGGTGTCATAGTAAAATACCATGTCAGGGTAAGCCTGGTATCTGGCCACATGGTGACACTCTTGGTTTACAATTTCTATGTAATGATGGTAGTGGGGAATTGTCCTGTCAAAAAAGGCTTTTGCTTGATTGTTGATAAAGCCTTGGGCTGTATCCATAAGTAAAATTACTGTATCACTGTTTATGTAGTGGGTGTAGGCTTCAGACATTTGGTCTTTCATTACACATATGCCTGGGGTTTTGAGCCAACAGTTCCAACATCCAATACACGCTTTTATGGAATTATCACCTAATTTTACAATGTTCAGTGATTCACCATATAGTTTCTCAATGGATTGGTATATTTCATCCTCTTGCTTTTTCCGTAAATCAAATATAGTTTTCAATTTCTTATCTCCTCTCAATACTATCCCCTTTGATAACAAAGACCTCAAAAAAGTGAGGTCTTTGTTATTACGTCCCTTACTTAATTACTAATTTCCTGTATCTATAAATATCTCCACCAGTTTTACTTACGTGGTAAAAGGATTCAAATCCTCGATTTAGTAACTCCTGATTCGGCTTTCTTTTTATGTTATCTTCACCAATACAGTCTATGATATATCCACCATTTTTAACTACCCTTGTGAGCTCTGCAATTTCAGTGTCATAGTCATCCCCTACCACATGTCCTGACATTACAATATCGAATGTACTATCTTCATAGGGAATTTTTTCTACGGTTCCGTCTATAACCACAACATTTTTGATGTTCTCATTCTTAATTTTATCGCGCATGTACTCCCTTAACATCGCTGTGGGTTCACTGGCGTAGACTTTTTTTGCTTTTTCAGCAGCGGCAAAAGCTAATCTTCCTGTACCACTTCCCACATCTAGCACCAACTTATCGGTAAAATCAGCCAGTTCAAAAAGTAATTCTTTATCCCAATCATAGATGTAGTCACAGTTTTTGATCATTATTTCTGGATGAGCATAGACTATTGATGTTTCCATTTCTTGAATCGCAGAAATTTCTGCCCTGCGAACTTCTTCTTGAGTAAGATTCTTTGGAGCTTTTAGGGTTAACTTTTCAAGAATAGGTTTACATTCAGGGCTTTTGTGAAACAAGCACCATTTAACAGCAGGGTTGTACTCTAGTGCAATACCAAGGTTTTTACCGAATTCTTCGTGGCCTAGGTGGTGATTGCACATCATTTTGATTATCCATCTATCAAATAACAAAAAAGAGTTGAATGAAAATTCTTCAGGTTTAATCCAATTATATGACATTAAATAACCTCCATTTTTTAGAGGGCTAAAGTATGGTCACCCTCCCTTTGTTATCACAGGTTGTATCTATCGTTAGTCTGCACATATGAAATTACCCTTTCTTAGTAGTAGTAAATATACTTAATATCTTTATGTCTTTTATCAACGCCAAATATTTAAATGGCTTTTAACTTTGCGAACTCCAGTAGTTCTATTATATATTCTTTTTTTGTAAAG
>CAYYRM010000283.1:0-2985 GCA_964474005.1 uncultured Eubacteriales bacterium | reverse complement strand
ATAGTTTAAAGGAGGTTATTTTAAAATGAGTAAAAAAATCAAAATCGCCACAATTGGTGGTGGATCAAGCTACACCCCAGAATTAATTGAAGGTTATATCAAAAGAAAAGATGAGCTACCAATCAGTGAAATCTGGTTAGTGGACATCGAAGCAGGTAAAGAAAAGCTTGAAATCGTTGGAAACCTAGCAAAACGTATGGTGGAAGAAGCAGGCCTTGACTGGCAAGTACACTTGACCCTAGATAGAAGAGCAGCCCTTAAGGACGCAGATTTTGTAACCACTCAATTTAGAGTAGGACTATTAGATGCTAGAATTAAAGATGAGCGTATACCCCTAAGCCACGGCGTCTTAGGTCAAGAGACCAATGGTGCAGGTGGTATGTTCAAAGCATTTAGAACCATCCCAGTTATCCTAGACATCGTTAAGGATATGAAAGAATTATGTCCAAACGCATGGCTTGTAAACTTCACAAACCCAGCAGGTATGGTAACTGAAGCAGTATTGAACTATGGTAAGTTTGAAAAAGTAGTTGGTCTATGCAATGTTCCCATTGGACACAACATGCGTGAATCTAAGCTTATCGGTAAATCTGTTGATGAGTTGACATTTATGTATGCTGGTCTAAACCACCATCACTGGCATAGAGTTTATGATAAGCAAGGTAATGAAGTGACAAAAGAGATCATGGATAAAGTGTTTAACCTTGATCAAAACATAATGGAAAACATTAAATTTATCCCGTTCTTCGAAGAACAAATTCGCGATCTTGAAATGCTTCCATGCGGTTATCATCAATACTATTACCTAACAGACGACATGGTTAAAAAAGAGCTAGAAGAATTCGCTACTAACTCAACCCGTGCTGAAACTGTAAAGAGACTAGAAGCAGAACTCTTCGAACTATATAAAGATCCTAATCTTAGGGTTAAACCAGAGCAATTAAGTAAACGTGGTGGAGCATACTACTCCGACGCTGCATGTGAACTTATAGCATCTATCCATAACGATAAGAGAACTGATATGGTAGTAAGTACAAGAAACAATGGTGCTTTAGCTGATCTACCTTATGATTGCGCTGTTGAAGTAAGTAGTATAATCACCGCTGCTGGTCCTAAGCCCATAAACTTTGGTAAATTTAAACCAGCTCAAAGGGGATTACTACAAGTTATGAAAGCAATGGAGGAAGTAACAGTGGAAGCTGCAGTAACTGGAGACTACGGTAAAGCACTACAAGCATTTACCTTGAATCCACTGGTTCCATCAGGTAAAATTGCAAAAACAATTTTAGATGAAATGTTAGTTGCCCATAAAGAACATTTACCACAATTTAAAGCTGCAATAGATAAAATCGAAAAAGGTAACTAATTAAACTTTGGGGTCACTGCAACTGGTGACCCTTATTTCTTATTAAAAAAGACTATAAACAACCTATATTACAAACACTAAGATGTAGAATAGATACTAATAAGGAAATAATACTAATAAATCCACATTGTTAGTAAGTTTTTAAAATGATAGAATAAAATAAGTGGCAAAGGAGGGTGAGAATATATTGCGTAGAATAGATTTGGTTAAAGAAACACTGTTTAAATTGTACAAAGATACTAGCAAAGGGGTAACAGCAGAACAAATAGCCCATGAGCTAGATTTACAAAGGGCCAATGTGAGTAATGACTTAAATCAACTGGTAAAGGAAGGAAAGGTAACCAAAAGTGTTGGGAGACCTGTTCTTTTTGAACCAGCTAAAGCTGTCATCTTAGATGTGGAAACAGATATTTTTGACACCATTATAGGCTCTAAAGGTACACTATCAACAGCAATTCAGCAAGGCAAAGCCGCCATAATGTATCCACCCCATGGACTTCATACTCTAATATTTGGTGAAACTGGTGTTGGTAAAACAATGTTTGCAGAACTCATGTATAAATACGGTAAGGAAACCGAAAAGTTTGGTGAGGAAGCTCCCTTTGTGGCATTTAACTGTGCTGACTATTCAAATAATCCCCAATTACTTATGGGTCAAATTTTTGGTATAAAAAAAGGTGCATATACGGGGGCAGAAACAGATCAAGAAGGCCTTTTAGAGCGAGCCAATGGTGGTATTTTATTTTTAGATGAAGTACACCGACTCCCTGGTGAAGGGCAGGAAATGCTATTTACCTTTATAGATAAAGGTAATTTTAAACGCTTAGGAGAAACAGAATACAACCGTAAAGCCAATGTATTAATAATCGCAGCAACCACAGAGGATCCTAAATCAAAGCTTTTAGATACATTTACCCGTAGAATACCAATGATGATTAATATACCTCCCCTTAGGGAGAGAAGGCTTTCCGAGCGCTTTACCTTAATTGAAGATTTTTTCAGACAAGAATCCGCAAGAATAGGTAAAGAGATAGTTGTTAGCATAAACGCCTTAAGAAGTCTTCTTCTATATGATTGCCCAAACAACATTGGACAATTAAAAAGTGATATCCAATTAAGTTGTGCCAGGGCATTTTTAGATTTTATTTCTCAGACCAAGGGTAAAGTTATTATAAGAAGTAAAATACTCCCTGATGACGTTAAAAAGGGGATATTAAAATTAAAGGACTATCGAGATGAGGTAAATCAACTAATTGGAGCAGGGAGCATGGATTACAGTTTCTCTGCCCAAGAAAAAACTGTGGAGACAAATAAGGACGACCAGTACTCTGTACCCAATAATTTCTATGAAATTATAGAACAAAGAATGGAAAAACTACGTTCAGAGGGTCTTAGTGATGATGATATAAGTGAAATTGTTGGAATGGATGTAGAGAATTACTTTGTGAATTTCATGGGAAAAGTACGACAAAAGGTTAACGAAGAAGAAGTTGAAAAAATAATCGGCAAAGAAATCTTAGACCTCACTAAAGATATTTTGAGGGTTGCAAAAGAAAGGCTAAAAAACCCTCATTTGGATTCTATACTATATGGGTTAGCACTACACATTAGCTCAACAA
>CAYYRM010000282.1:0-2991 GCA_964474005.1 uncultured Eubacteriales bacterium | reverse complement strand
ACGGTTTTTCTAAAAGAATAGCTATTGAGGAACTATGTAAAAAATGTGGATACAGACAAAGATTTGGGAAGTAAATGGCTTTGGAGTAGGTATGTTACCTACTCCTTTGGTTTTAAATTTAAAATATTGTTATTGAATTTGTGATATGAGATTTCGTAAATATAAAGTCGTCGGAATATAGTAAATTATAATTACCCACCTTTATCAATTAGGTAGGGTAATTGTTTATTAAGCTAAACTACTAAAAAATTTTGTCGCCTTTAGCAGGAATTGTTTAACAAAGTGGTGAATTATATTAGTGAAGGAATTAACATGGCTAACATACTAAGGAGGTTTCATGGTGGGATACTCGATTGCTTTTGGTCTTATTGGGGGAATGGGGCTATTTTTATACGGTATAAAGATTATGTCCACAGGTATGCAAAGGGCTGCTGGGGATAAAATGCAGCATATTTTGGAGATACTTACATCTAATCCTTATATAGCTACAGTGACAGGGATATTGGTTACTCTACTGGTACAAAGTAGTAGTACAACCAGTGTTATGGTTGTAGGTTTTACCAACGCTGGACTTATGAATTTATCACAGGCTGTTGGTACCATGCTTGGGGCAAACATAGGAACAACAATCACTTCACAGATTATTTCTTTTAAAATTGATATTTTTGTTTACCCAGTACTGGGGATAGGTGCTTTTTTATACCTTTTTACTAAAAAACGCTTACATCAAAACATAGGGCAAGCAATATTAGGCTTTGGTATTTTATTTTTAGGATTGACCACAATGTCAGGGGCCATGAACCCACTTAGGGGCTATCAACCCTTTTTGGATTTACTTGCGTCTTTTGGTGCTACACCTATTTTGGGAGTTTTTGTGGGTGTTATTTTTACTGCAATCATTCAAAGTAGTAGTGCTACGGCAGGTATTGTAATTGCACTAACCTTACAGGGATTATAGATACTCCATCTTCGATCTCTATAGTTTTAGGTGCCAACATCGGTACATGTATAACCGCAGCTTTGGCTTCCATTGGTACCAATATAACTGCCAAGAGGTCAGTTGTGGCGATAACTTTAGTTAAATCATTGGGTGTTGTTTTGGCTTTGATTTTTTTCAAGCCATTTATAAGCTTAATATCCTTAACAGGCTCCACTGTTACCCGTCAAGTGGCCAATGCCCATACATTGTTTAACATATTTAACGTTATTGCTTTTTATCCAGTAATGAAACCGTTTTTAAGTCTGATAGTTAAACTAGTACCTGGGGAGGAGAAAGTGGTAGAGTCTGGTACTAAGTACTTAAATCAACACTTACTCAAATCCACGTCTGTGGCCATAGGTGCAGCAAGGCAGGAACTACTTAGAATGGCTCAGATATCTAGGGAGATGTTACATGACTCGGTGAATATTTTTGCTCATCATGAGCGAAGTCTCATTGAACACACCCTACAAAAAGAGGATTTAATCGATAAGTTAGAAAAGGATATCATCACTTACTTAACGGAAATAGCCCAAGGCTCCATGAGTAAAGAACAATCCAATACTGTTACAGCTTTGATGCATGCTGCCAATGACCTTGAAAGGATCGGAGATCATGGCTACAGTATTATTCAACTGGCTGAACACAAAATAGAAGAAAACCTTCAGCTGTCAGAATCTGCTGTCTCTGAGTTAGAAAACTTTTATAACAAAGTGGATAAGTTATTACAAAAGGCTTTGGTATCCTTTGAATTGTCCGATGTGTCCTTAGCCAATGAAGTAATAAAAGAATACAAGGAAATCTCAAAGCTTGAGAACTCCATAAGGCATAACCATATAGAAAGATTAAATCAAAAGAAATGTAAACCCCAAGCGGGTGTTGTATATCTAGATTTTATTAATAGTTTAGAGAGGGTTGCTGGGAATGCAACTAATCTATCCAAGGTAGTTATTGGTGATATCACAGGAGATGCTGATGATTTAAATCATGTGATGGCCATGTAATAATTAGTGAAGAAGAACCCCGCCATTTAATCCGGTGGGGTTTTAAAGTTTAAAATTATTTAATTCCAATTAGCAGGAAATATAGGTCCAAAAAGAGAATTAATACTTATTCAGATGGGAGGGGTTAATATGTTCATCAAACAATTCATTGCGTTCGTGGTTTTTAGGTTACTAATGGATTTGATATCCAGTAAGTTCAGTTTAGCAAAATTATCACTTTTTGTACCAATTCAGAAAAGGACACTTAGGTGGAAGCATAAGCCAGTGTATAAATTCTTATTAATTATACCAGCCTGTGCCATAACTTTCCCTATTGCTTATTTTTTTGATTTTCAATTTATAATCTCGGGCTTCCTTATTGCTTTAGCGACAATTGTCATTGATATTATGTTTCAATACGAGTTTTTGCCACAGTAGCAAATTTACCAAATTAATCCTTGATTTTATTTCTGGATGTGTTAATATAGTATTTGTCTGGAAAATATTGCGTATTTAAACAACACTATTTTAAAATTGTTTTGGTTTCCTTATTGTTTTAGAGAAATGTTAGGACAAGTTTAAAAGCAAGTGTTGTTTTTGTTTTTTTATATCATATGAAGGGGTTGATTTCATTGGTAAAAATGTCTTTGGCAGAAATTAGACTTGTTTTAAAGAATAAAGAAGATGAGTTGGCTGATACATTTAGACGTAGGAAGGATAGCTTGTTCAATACATATAAGCGTGTTGATAAGGAAGAGACTTTGATGCATGAAGAGCATGAATTTTCCGTGGAAGAGTTAACCCGTAAAATTGATAGACTGGAGTTTGAAGTAAGGAAACTTCGCCTAATACTGGCTAAATTCAATGTATCTGTCATGGTTGATTTCAAGGTAAGGGGAGTAGACATAACACTACAGGAAGCCATCTACCTTGTTAAACAATATCGAGAAGGCCTGTCCCATAAAAAGTGGATGCGGGAACAAAAAATTACATCTCAATTGGTTGACCCCCTGAGGTTATATGGGTCAT
>CAYYRM010000281.1:0-3018 GCA_964474005.1 uncultured Eubacteriales bacterium | reverse complement strand
TCATCCTTAATACTACTCAAAAAACCCTTTAAACTATCTCTATCCATATATATCCCTTCCTCTCTACAAATAAGGCATATTTGTCAAATTCGACAAATATGCCTTATTACCTTTAAAAGGATGATAGATTTAAAATATTGTTAATATTGCCTTTAACCCATTCCCTTTTTAATATACTCATCTGGATTTGATTTACAAACTTCCCTTTTCTAAGGCTCTCCTCTCTACACAAACCTTCCCGAACAAAACCTACCCTTTGATAGAGATTCAATGCCCTTTCATTACTTTCCAAAACCCTAAGCCAAATCCTATTTAACCCTAAATCCTCAAAGCCAAATTGTAATATTCTTTGTATGGCTTCATAGCCATAACCTCTACCCCTAGCCACGGATTTTAACACTATACTCAATTCCGCCCTGCGATTTTTCCATGATATATTGAAAAGCTCTACAACTCCTAAAATTTCTCCATTTTCCTCAATTATAAAGCTACGGGTATTTTTATCTATGTAATTACTGATGTTGGGTTTATCAATAACCCCTAACATCTCCTTGGCTTCAGGATCCTCTAGTATCTCTGCTATTTTTTCTATGTATTTCTTTTTCATGGGCTCTAAATTTATGGCTCCATCAACCATTATTGACTTAAGGTCAATCTTTTCTATTTTAGGGTTATTATAATCTTCATTGTTGATAACCACATTGCTTTTTTCTTTAGGATTCCATTTGTTTAAGTAGTTTTCTTGAATGGGTATATATTTCTCTTTGTACTTTTGGATAACCCTTTCGCCCATAATATGATAATCCCTTTGATAAGCCCTTTTAAGTACTTGTTCAAAGGAAATATCCAAAAACAACCTAAGATCAAAATATTTAGCAATTGGGTCTCTAAAAAGCAGAACCCCTTCTACTAGAACAATGTCTTCCTTGCAGACATTAAAGCTTTTCTTTAATGTGTAATTATCAGTTTCCAAATCAAGGAGTTCTAATACATTATCTAAGCACCCATTCTCATAAATGGGCAGTAATACTTCTTTTTCAAGTCTTCTTAGATCAAATGCATTATTGGTATAAGACATTATGGGGTCACTGTCACTATTTCTTATGGCCGATGGATTGTGAAAATCATCCATATGAATTAACTGTGCCTTGAAACCAGATTTCTTTAAATATGTATGTAATTCTTTAGAAAAAGTAGTCTTACCTGATGTATCAACACCGTTTATCCCTACAATTAATGGTTTACTAACTTCCTTATTTCTTATTATGTATGACGACAATTCCCTTATGGGTCCATTTATTTTCTTTATGATATTATAAACTTCACTTGGGCTATGGGCTATAAAATCAGATACTAAATTTTCCCCATAACCATATGTTACACCTATAGCTAGGCACCCTGTATCATGGGCAGCATCCATATCAAAGTTAGTATCTCCAACCACCATGGCACTACTGGACATGGTTTCATCAAGTATCTGTTTTATCAGTTGGGATTTATTTAAACCCTCAACCCTAGGTTTAATAACTGAAAAATATTCCTTAATCCCAAAGGTGGATAATACCGTATGTACATATTCACTCCTGCCATTGGAACAAATGCAAAGGGTCATATCTTCCTCTAAAAGCCTATCTAAGATATCTATAACACCTTCATATAGCTTTCCGTGGCTTAAAAGGGCATTTTTTTCTTCCCTACTTATCTCCATTGCAATTTCAGATAGTTTGTCTTGGGTAAAATTGCCACCGAAGATATGTTCACATACTTCTTCCATGGTAAACCCGATAAAGCTTTTAATTCCACTTTCTTCAGGTGTTTTTATCCCCCTACTGGCACATACCCTTTTCACCGCTTCAACAAAAGTACTTTCACTCTTAAATAATGTACCATCTAAATCGAAAATTATTGTGTTATAGCTATACAAGCACATTCCCCCTCGAAGTTAGAATTTCCACTTTATTTTTTCGACAGGGTTAAGTTGATTTCCTTCTTAAAGTCATACGTAAATATTTACAGTTGCGAATCGGACAAAGGAACGTTTGGACAAGGGGACGTTTCCCTTGTCCTGTTTACAGGACAGATGAAACGTCCCCTTGTCTGGTTTCTAACAAAGCCTTAACTAAACTTTCGCTTATTCCGCATCCTCCGAGTTCCACATCCCATTCAGTGAAATCGCCATGCCAGTCTGAACCTCCTGTTACCAGAAGATTATTATCCTTGGCAAGGTTTAGATATTTCTTTGTTTCCTTTTCAGTGTGGATTGGGTAATATGCTTCAATCCCTTGAAGGCCATATGAAATAAGCTTTTTTATCTGACTATCATCCCCAATAAGTTTTGGATGTGCCACAACTGGAAACCCTCCTGCGGTAAGGATAATCTCAATGGCACTTTTTGCAGTAAATCCATCTAAGCTTAAGTACGCAGGACTCTCTTTTCCGTAACACTTAAACTTAAATTCTTCCCATTGGTTGCTTTTATATATTCCATCCTTAACTAAAGAGTCAAAAACATGTAAACCTGTTAGCCAGGATTTCCCTAAGTTATGTTCCAACACCCTTTCCCATGAATATTGCAGAAACCCAAATTTTATATTTCTATCAAAGATATCCTTGGTATTTTGGGTACGTGCCTGGGACATCTCCTGCAAATAGTTTTTAAGGGGCTGGTTACTTTGATCAAATTTATAGCCTAATATATGAATTCTTAAACCTTCCGCAGATGTGGAAATCTCAACGCCAGGTATTACCCTAACTTTATGCTTTTCTCCTTCTCTAATAGCTTCATTTAACCCCTCAATGGTATCATGATCAGTTAAAGATATTACACTTACTTTATTATTTTTAGCTAACTGTACCAACTCTGACGGAGAGTTTGTCCCATCAGAAAAATACGAATGCATATGTAAATCTGCGTACATATTCTACCTCCTATTTATGCAAGGATATCACAAGGGAAACGTCCGAGACCGCTGAAAAACCTCCATCTTCGTCGTTACTGCAAAAGTCCATCATCCTCAC
>CAYYRM010000280.1:0-3089 GCA_964474005.1 uncultured Eubacteriales bacterium | reverse complement strand
ATCATATGACCCACCTCTAGTAAGTCAAGGTTAACCCTATTACTGCCATACCAAATAATAGCCACTGTGGTTAGATTCATTACAATCATCATAAGGGGCATCATGGCTGCCATGATCTTATTAGCTTTTATGGCAGTATTTGTCAGGTCAGCATTTGTTAAGTCGAAGCGTTTTTTCTCGTCTTCAATTCGGTTAAAGGCACGTATTACCCTTATACCTGTTAAGTTTTCCCTAGATACCAGATTTAGTTTATCTACTTTTTTCTGGATAGCTTTAAATAGAGGAACTATGACTTTGGAAATCACCAAGATTGATGCTACTAAAAATGGAAGGGCAATTAAGAAAATATTACTAAGGCCTCTATCCATGGATAGCGCCATTATAATACCACCAATACCCATCAAAGGTGCTCTGACCATGATTCTTAGTACCATCATCAGTACATTTTGTACTTGACTAATATCATTGGTTGTCCTAGTAATTAATGATGATGTCCCAATTTTGTCAAATTCGTAAAGGGAATAGTCTTCCACTTGGGAAAATACCCTGTGCCTCAAATCTCTACCGTAAGAATTGGCTACCTTAGATGATATCCAACTACTGGCTATGGCAGCTATGACACTGGCCATTGCCACCATCAACATCAATAAACCTGTTGACAGTATATACCCTGTGTCTTCATTTACTATACCAATGTTTACAATATTGGCTAATAGGGTAGGTAGATAAAGTTCACCCAATGCTTGGAAAAATACCAATATGAGGACAAATAGGATTGATAGGATGTATGGCTTTAAGTATTTAAGTAATTTTAGCATAGTCACATCTCCTTGTTTTAAAGGCTGAGTAGGGGAGCTTTGCTCCCTGGGTAGGAACCTTTGGTTTCTTAGTAGATTGGGATAATTATTTCTTACTTGATTATTTTTGTAGTCTAAGTTATATTATAGATAATTATAGTTTTATAACTATTATAAGTCAATAACTATTATTATAAAATATTCATTAACAAAGTTTCTTATGGAGGTGAAATTATGAGCAAAGAATTAGTTGATGAAATATCAAATATATTATTTTTGTTAATGCCTAAGTTTAAGAAGAAATTGTTTACTTCTAGCCTACCGAAAGGTATTTTACCCCCTTCTCATTTTCATGTGATAATGTACTTAGACCGTAATGGTTCTGCATCTGTTTCTGACATAGCTGACTTTTTGGGTGTCTCAAGGCCTAATATGACCCCAATAATCAATAACCTTATTTCAGAAGGACTTGTTGAACGTGTACCTGATCCCAATGACCGGAGAATTATACGAATAGTGATGACCGAAAAAGCAGCTGAACTATTGAATTATCAGAAGGATAAAATTAAAGCTGGCTTCGCTGAAAAGATTTCTATATTAGATGAAAAGGATTTGTTGGAGTTAAAAAATAGTCTTACAAAAATAACAGATATAATAGAAAAAATAGATTGAAGACCTCGGGTCCTCAATCTATTTTTTTAACTACCTTAACTTGTACTGGTACTTATCTAAAACCCAACGGGGTATTTGCATTCGTGCTGTTTTTAATGGGTCTACCACTTGGCAGATTTGAAGGTCTCCCACCAAGGATAAGAGCATACCTGCTTCATGAAGATCCATTTTTAATTCATTTAGAAGGAAGGAGTGTGCTTGTATGGTGGCTTCATCTGCCGCTTCATCCAATGTTTGGGCAGAGGCAATTATCATAACCTCCTCACCCTCTGAAAGCATTGGCAAGGGGATTTCCCAGTCTTTTAAAACTGTTACTTTTACAGTCACCTCTCCACATATCTCCAATCCACAGACAACTATTTCTCCATCACCCATCAATCCGTGTAGATCGCCTATGGCTAAAAGTGCACCTGGTACATTAACAGGTAAGTATAGGGTAGATCCCTTCACTATACGTTTACAGTCCATGTTTCCACCATGTCTACCTGGGGTCCCAGTAGGGATTTCCTGTTCTTTAGGAGCAGTGCCTATTACACCTACCATGGGGTTTATGGGCATTTGTAACTTTTCGTTAAATATTACTTTGCCTTCACTTATTGGGATAATCTTGGTTTTTTCTTCTTTTATTAAATTACCTAAAACTCCTAAGTTAGGTGCTGTTGTCATTACCCCATGATCTTCTATGCTTATGTCAATGATTTCAACCTTGAGTACATCTCCAGGCTCTGCTTCTTCTATGTAAAGTGGTCCTGTGGCAGGGTTTATCTGATCCCACCCCACAGAACTGAAATATTCGTTTTCTTTCTTTATACTGTTACTGAAACAGTCCAGGGTTTCAAAAACCACAACATCGCCAGACCTAACTTGTAGCACCTTTGGGTTATTAGGAGACATACTAAAGATTATTTTATCTTTTGTAATTCGCTGCACAAAAACCACTCCTCATCTGCAGTATTTTAATTGTTACATTATTCTATATGAATTCCCATTTATCCTTTATGTTTGAAAATTATTTGGTGTGGCTTGGCTATCATGCTATTGTGATTATTTACACATTAATATCCATATTTATGAATATATTTACATTTAATTCCTCGGTTCTAAATATAACAACACAAACATATATAATAGCGATTCCCCTATTTATCGGCTTTCAAAAAGGGTAATCTAATAGTATTGCCCATTATAAAAAAAATATGTAAAATTTTAGCTAATGTACTTGTTATTACTTTCACAATATGATATTATTCACTTAGAGGGCAATACATACCTTTAATAACAAGGAGGAGATTGTTTTGAAAAAAGTTTTATGTCTAGTATTATCAATTACCCTAATGGCATTTTTGTTAGTTGGGTGTACGTCTGAAAAGGACAGTGGGGCAACTAAGATGGGTCTTGGTATCATCACTTCTATAGCTAAGTCTAGAGATGCTGGTACAAATGCTGAAGGAAATCCTATCTTACCTCAAGCTCAAGTTGACACTACTATTGCTGCTGTAACTTTCGATAAAGACGGCAAGGTGGTAGCTATTCATATCGATGTTGCTCAATCAAGAGTAGCTTACGATGCTGATTTAAAAGTTAGCTCTAACAAAACTGCACCAGTTAAAACTAAAAAGC
>CAYYRM010000279.1:0-3094 GCA_964474005.1 uncultured Eubacteriales bacterium | reverse complement strand
TTCAATGAACTCCTTGGCCACACCATAGTCGGTATGGTATGGGGGATTAGAAAGAATTGTTTCGTAGTAATTTTTTCTCTCTATTTCCCTAAAACTATAATTTGGTACAAATTCCCCTAGATCCAGTACCCCGTTATTTTTGGTGTTTTCCTTAGCCCACATTAGTGCCCTCAGATTAACATCCACATAGGTTATGGGGGAATTTATGATTTTACTGGCAATAATGCCTATGACACCAGAACCACAACCTAAATCCATAAGTGGTCCCTTTCTCCATTCAATTTTTTCTAACAAGGCTCGGGTTCCTTTGTCAAGGCCTGAGCTGGAGAATATGGATGGGTCTGTGCTGATACTTATACTCTTATCTAAAACTGTCACTTGAAATTCCTTGTAGTATTTACTGGTGTCACTATTTGTTTGAGAACTCTTAACAAAAAAAATCACTCGATATTGGTTATCCTCAAATGCCATCTTATATTTCCACGGCAATAAATTCAAATTATCCAGAGAATATCCTTTAGATATTATCAAATACAAAATACCTTCATTGGGTAAGAAATTATATAATTCCTCAATTAGCATATTGTTTTGTTCTGTGGAGGATTGGGCTGTAAAAATTACTTTATCAATGAAAATGGGGGCCCTTTTTATATTATCCAAATAAAAATGTTTATTATTGGGGATTTGAATCTTATTTGATATGATGTGATCTGCAAAGTAACATCCTAATTGCTGAGCAATTTCCCCACCTTTGCTTCCGTAATCTAGCACATTACCAGTCAGGGCTTCTCGGTCAATATTGTTTAAAAAAAGCTTACTACCTCTAGTTAAATCCATAATTTACCCTATCCTTTTTACTTTTACAATAACAAGGTGTTTATAAAAAGTCAAATTTACTCAAAAAAAATGCCCTTTGGGCATTTTTTAATGAAACAACAATTTAAATCCTGAGTTTTCCAATACTTCCCTAGCCTTAGGTCCTTTATCTACTTTCAAGATTATTAGACATACATCACGATATCTTGGCTGAGTTGTCACAATAGATATAATATTAACCTTCACATTACGTAAAACAGATGTTATCTCAGCTAATCTACCCACACCATCATCGATGGCTATGGTTATTCTCTCCCCTGGCACCATGATTCCAAAAACTTCATCGAACACCCTCAAAATATCTGTTCTTCCCAGTACTCCTTTAAGATCACCAAATTCATTTACCACAGGTAGTAAGTTTACATCGTGTTTTAACATCAAATCAGCGGCCACTTCAATGGGTTCCTCTTTGTCAATGGTCAGAACATCTTTATCCATTAACTCTTCCACTTTACGGTAATGTAAAAACTGAGCTATGCGTCGTTTATTAACATCTAAGTCAAGCTTACTTTCGGCAAAGGGAATTGGCAATTCCACATCTGTCCCCGCAGCGATGTTTTGTTTTGCACAAAAGGCACAAAACTCCCTCATAATTGCTTTTTCTGTGATTACACCAACAAGTTTACCTTCCTTTAAAACAGGGATACCTTCAAAGTGATGGGTTTCAAACAAAACTAGAGCATCATACAAAGAATTATCTGGTTTAATTGTGACCACATTTTCTGTCATTCTACTTCTTACAAACATCTAAACCCCTCCTAAAAATTTATTAATGAGACCTTATAATAATATTCTATAAAATTGGCATTTTTCCTTTAATACTTTAAAATAATTATTTTAAAATAATTCACTCCTTTTATATATCATCACAAATGCAAATATATTCCTTTCCTCACTGAAAAATTTGCATAAAAATCATTCGCTTGTCTAGATATGAGTAATTCGAAATGATATAATATAATTGAAAAGGAGGAAATAATATGGGGAGAGGTTTAGCTAATAATAAACGGGAATTTTTGCTTAGCAATGAAAACTTATATCACAATGTCTTTTTCCTTGCTTGGCCCATAGTTATTCAATCATTATTACAGGTGTCAATTGGTACTGTGGATTTAATGATGGTAGGCCGACTGGGTGAAGATGCCATAGCAGCCGTTGGATCAGGTAGAAACATTGTTATGTTAGTAATGGTATTAGTTATGGGAATATCCACAGGTACCACAGCCATGGTGGCAAGATTCATAGGCAAAGGTGATAGGGAAGGTGCATCTTTCACAGCTGGTCAATCCTTTTATCTTTGTCTTTTGGCATCTTTATTTATGATACCATTGGGGCTTTTAACCAATAGATTTAGTTTAGGCCTTATAGGAGTCAATGATAATGTATTGGCTTTGGCCCAAGGGTATATGATGATATTCTTCATATCTATTCCTTTTTTCTTGTTGAATTTTATCGCCAGGGCCATTTTTCAGGGAGCTGGTGATACCAAAACCCCCTTGGTAATTGATATCATTATGAATCTAACAAATGTTGTATTTAACTACTTTTTCATATTTGGAATTGGCTTTTTCCCAGAGTTAGGTGTAATGGGTGCTGCCGTTGGTACCGCCTTATCCCGTCTTGTGGGAGCTACATTAGGGTGGGGTGCCCTACTTAGTGGTAATTTCATTTTACACGTTAAATGGAAGCACATGATAAAACCTTATTGGGAAAATGCGCAACAAATTGTCAGCATTGGGATTCCTGCGGCGTTACAGGGGTTAACTAGAAATGGTAGTACATTTTTAATATTTGCCATTTTAGCCAGAACTGCATCCCAAAGTTCAGCTTTGGCTGCCTTTTCCATCGGGACAAACCTAAGTCAATATGCCATAATGCCTGGTTTGGCAGTGGGTACAGCAGCTGCAACCCTTTCTGGTATGAACATAGGGGCAAATAAGCTTCAAAGGGCTGAGGATAGTGGTAAGACATGTAACATAATTGGTGCTGGATTGATGATGTTTTTTGCCTTTATATTTGTGGTATTTGCAGAACCTTTGATTAAGATTTTCCTAGATCAGCCTAATCCAGAAATAATACGAATCGGAAAGAACTTTTTGTATATAATAGCGTTATCTGAACCATTTCATGCCACAACAATCATCCTCTCAAGGACAATGCAGGGGGCTGGTTACACCAAATACCCATTCTATATAACAGTTTTTTGTTGGTTGTTTGT
>CAYYRM010000278.1:0-3095 GCA_964474005.1 uncultured Eubacteriales bacterium | reverse complement strand
ACCATAGGGGATTTACATTACTGGAACTACTTACAACAACCATGATTATATCTACTGTTTTACTGCTTATTGGCTCTATGTTGCTGGTGAGTAAAGGAACATGGGAAAAAATAAGGGTGTCTGGGGAAAGGGACTATGGATTACGGACAATTACAGCCTTTTTTTATAGGGAAATAAGGCTTGTGGATAAGGATGTTCCATTTAGGATAGCTCGAAATGCCAATCGGGGCACCTTTTTTGAGTATTACACAATGAATTCTGATAGACCCAGAAGGATTGAGGCAAGCAGTAATCATAGTTTATTAAATAGACAACAGGTGCTAAACAATGATGGCAATTATACAAATGCAATTTACATAATTGCTGAAGATGTGAGTTTTATGGATTTTGATGTTCAAGGAACAATCCTAACTGTTAAATTTATCTTAAAGGGGAAGGATTACGAACTGGTGATTCCATGGGAATAAAAAATAGGGGAAGTATCAATATTTTTGTTTTAACATTGGCCATGGTATTGCTCATGGGTGTTACATTATGGCTATACCAAATATCTAGGATATCTAGGGCAAATCAATTGTTTCTACATAATAATCAGGCCATGCAGTTTGGCATTGCATTGGAAATGGAGTTTATGTCAGAGTACCAGCACATTGAAACGGGGATTTTTTGTGGTAAAAAGGATGATTATAGATATTATGTGAAACTGGACAAGGGGGATGTAATTAATATATTCATTGTTGTAGAGTACATGGAAGCCATCTTTACCACTGATATAACATTGGATCACGAAGGGAATTTATTGGAGCGACTAGATAATGTGCCGAAAGGGGAAATAACATGTTGGTAAAAGAAATAATGAAAAGAGATTATTTGTCAAAAGGACCAGGAGTCTCATTAAGAGAAGCTGTACAGAGTATGAATGAAAATGGTTATTCTTTTTTGGTTATTGAAGATAAAGATGGTTTTCTTGTGGGGATAATAACAAATAATGTTATTCAAAGGGTGGTATTACAAGGTATAGATATAAAAACAAGGATTGATAACATTATGCTTCCTTTAGATAAGGTTAAATATATTTATCCAGATACAGAAATTAAAGAGGCATTTGAGGTATTTAATAAAAATGACATTAGGTATATGCCAGTTATTGAGTCTGAGAATAATAAAAGGGTGACGGGTATATTAAGCCAAAGGAATGTTATAAATCACTATTTACCAGAGCAGATTAACTTACTTAATGAATCTAAAAGGGAAAAACGAGCCAGGGTTATTTTAGATTCACTAAACGAAGGTTTGATAGTTGTGGACAAGGACTTAATTGTAACAGAGTTTAATCCCGCTGCAGAAAGGCTCACTGGCCTTAGGGCAGTGGATAGAATTGGCCAGAAGTCTGTTAATAGGAGCAATAGTAAATCCATCACAGAGGTGGTCATGGAAACAGGGGAACCACAATACAATGTTGAAACCCAGCTACAAGATGGGAGAATCTTTTTAGTGAACTATGTACCCCTTAAAAGTAATGGTCATGGGCAAATCGATGGTATAATCCAAACCTTCAGTGATATAACCACATATAAGAGTTTACAAGACCAATTATCAAGGACAAAGGAAGAATTGGATAAGGCCTTTGCATTGACATTACCCAACTCAAAGGTGGAATATAAGCTTAAGTCCACCCCTGAGTATAGGGATGAATTTGACAACTTAAGTTCCACAATAACAGTTACTGAAATTATCGAGGGGGGTGGCTACCTACATGTGGTCAATTGCCTTAAGGTAGCTGCGGATTTCAATGAGATGGGTTTAATGAAATTGATCGGTATCAACAAAGATACCCTCGTGGAAGCCATAATTTTCCATGATTTAGGTAAGTCCCAGCCTGTTCTAAGTGTGGGAGATAAGGTTACCCCAGAGGATGTATTTGAAGAGGGTATATATCATGCAGCCCGAAGTGCAGATATCGCTGGTAAATTTTATGGGAAAGATGAGGATGTTGTTAACATTATCCGTTACCATCACCATCCTGAGGATTTACTACCAGAGGATTTTCCATCACATTTACTTCCCCTTTTAAGACTATTTAAAATTATTGATGGGCTTTCCGCTGCTTTAACCAGAAGAAATGCTTCTGTCAGGTACGAAACCGATGGTTCTAGGCTTACTATTTTTGAAGAAAACCAACACCCTAAATATAATAGGGTGGTGGAAATTGATTTATATACTGGAAAAGGCTTTGAAAGGCCCATGGGAGGAATGAGTAAAAATGGAGTTAATTAACTATACTGAGGTTTTAGTAAAGCAACATTTCGATGAAGTGATTGGAAAATTTGATGATGTGTGTAAGTGCCAGCAATGTAAATTTGACATATTGGCTTTGGCCCTAAATAAATTGCCTCCAAAGTATGTGGTTTCTGAAAAGGGTGCAGTTTTTTCTAAGGCTCAATCCTTTACCACTCAAAGTAATGTGGATGTGGTAGGTGCCATAACAGATGCCATCAATAAGGTTAAAGGAAGACCAAATCATATCTAATATATCCTTTATAGGGTTTATGGGAAGTGGAAAAACATCTATTTCCGCAGAACTGGCAAAGTACACAGGTTATTCACTTCATTGCACAGATAGATTAATTGAACTTAGGGTGGGTAAAAGGATCCCTGAAATATTTAGTTTATGGGGGGAGGATTTTTTCCGCTTAGAAGAAACCAAGGTAATCAGTGATCTCATTTTGAAAAAAGGTATAATTGATTGTGGTGGTGGGGTTGTTGAGCGGGAAAAGAATATGGACTTACTAAGGGATTGGGGCACTGTCATCTGGCTTAATTGCCCTCTGGATGTGATAATGGAAAGGGTTATGAACAGTGATCGCCCATTGTTACAGAATAAAAATTATTTAGAGTTAAAGGAGTTTTATAGCCATAGGGTAAAGCTTTATGAAAAGTATTGTCATCACATTTTAGATTCGTCCAAACCCATGCCCCTCATAATGACGGATGTTTTGGAAATACTAAAATGGGAGTGAAAATAGTAGTAATTTAGAGTAAAAAGAGGGTGTCGCAAAACTACTTAAAAAGTAGTTAGCGACCCCTCTTTTTTT
>CAYYRM010000277.1:0-3160 GCA_964474005.1 uncultured Eubacteriales bacterium | reverse complement strand
TTTCCTTGTTTAATGTTTCAACCTGCTCATGTAAAATTTTATACCTCTGTTGTTGTTTTTGTAATTCTTCCTTTTGAAGAATTATGTCATTTAACAAGGCCAAATCCTGGTTCAGCCCCTTTTTCCCTTGAGGTCTATAAATCTCATCTGCCTTTTCATTTAATTCCTTTTTTATTTTGGTAATTGAATTGTTTAAAATTCCATATCCAGCAGTGTAAATTTGTTCCATAACCTCTTTGTCTGTCAATGATTTTAAGTTTTGAAGTTCATCTAGACCAAAGGAAAAAATGTTATCAAATACATTTTGGTTTATTCCATTTATTATTTGATTAATTTCTAGTTTAGAATGACCAATAGAATCTTTAACTGAAGGTTCTGGGTTTGATTTATGGTCTTGAAGTAATCGGGTAATCTCTATTTCACTACCATCTACATCCATATACAGCTTGCCACCGTGGGTACCCCCTTTTAGGGGTTCATATCGCTTATTATTTCCCCGATTTTTAAATCCATAGACCACAGAAGATATAAAATTTTTAATGGTAGTCTTTCCTTTTTCATTATGACCATGTATTACATTTAATCCATTTTTTAGTCTCAAGGTCAAATCCCTATGGACTCCAAATCCATCTATGTTAATTTCTTTAATCCACATTTTCTTCACCCTTTAGAAAATAATTGATTATGAGTTCCTTTGAATCTTGGAAAACTTTGTCATGATCTAATTGAGAAATATGTTTTGCAAATTTCCTATTATTAATTAAAGTTATTTGTGACATTATTTCTTCTTTTTTAAACTGGTCCTCTGAAAGCATTTTTACTGTTCTTAAATAAGTTCCTAAGAAATCACATCGTCCCTCCAAAAACTCCAGATCATATGTGGGGCTAGTATCCTTAACAATGGACTCTACCCATACGAATTTCTTAATGAAATCTTCCTGTTCATTTATTTCAGAGGTTATATCCCTTAATTGTTCAGGGGTAATGGAGTGCAAAGAACCTTTACCCACAAGTTTAAATCGCATTATGGCCCCCTGACAGTCAATTTCTTTTTCTACCCCTTTAATTATATTTCCCATTGCCTTTACAAGGCTTTGCAAGTTCATATCTTTAATATCAATTTCTTGCTCAAGCCAAATAATTTGGTGTGTGGAAATAAATTTGTGCTCAATGATGCCGTTGGCTACATTTATCAAATAACATCCCTTTTCTCCAACTTCCTTTATGCTTTTTCCTTGAACTGAACCTGGGTAAACTATGTATGGAGACGTGGAGAGGATTTTTTGCTTATGAATATGACCTAATGCCCAATAATCATATCCCTTATCCAGTAAGTCACCAATGCCACAAGGACTGTAGTTACTACCCTCTTGCCCTCCGATTTCGCAATGTAAAACCCCTATATTAAAACTATCTTGCCTTCCATTTGGAAATTGGTAGACCTTGTTTTCCTTCTCTTGGGGACTTTCATAGCTTACTCCGTGAACTAAAACCCTTTGGTTTTTTACCATTATTTCATGGGTTGTGGGTTTACCACTGGGAAAAAGAATTAAGTTCTCAGGCCATCTGATATCCAGACGTTGAGATAGTGGGTCATGATTTCCTGCCACTAGAAAAACCTTGATGTTATTTTTCATTAATTTTTCAAACACACGCAAACACCTAAGTTGACTTTCTAAGCTCTTTTCTACACTGTCAAATAGGTCCCCTGCTATAATCACAAAGTCCACTTTATTTTGGATGGCAATATCACCGAGGTTAGATAAAATGTTTTTGTTGGCGTTCTTTAATCTTTTAGCCAATTCTTCATTGGTAGATCCAATTCCCGTAAACGGGGTATCAAGATGAATATCAGCACAATGTAAGAACTTGAAGTTCATAAGCTGTCCTCCAGTCATTCCTGTAATAATTTTAACAAAACGTTTGTTCTCTTTTATAATTTCTACATGCTTTACTTATAATCCTTCTTATATATCTTTTAAATTTATATATTAACAATTCAAAAAACTATTATTTTCCTACAGGTTATAGGATATAATTAAATGAGTAACTTTTTAAAGGGGGTTTTTATAAATGGTTAAACTTTTTACGCCCTTTAGCATTAAGGGTGTTACATTAAAAAACCGAATTGGGATGTCTCCCATGTGCACTTACTCTGCTTTAACGGAAGACGGAAAGGTAACTTCGTGGCATAAGATACACTATGGAGCTAGGGCTTTAGGCCAAGTTGGCCTTATTATTTTAGAGGCCACAGCAATATCTCCCCAAGGCAGGATTTCTCCTCAAGATTTAGGAGTTTGGGATGATAGTCATATAGAGGGTATGACTGAGTTGGTTAGTATCATCCACGACAATGGCTCCAAGGCAGGAATTCAAATAGGGCATGCTGGTAGAAAAGCTGATATTAAAGAGCCTATAATTGCCCCTTCTGCCATAGCTTTCAGTGACAAGTACCAAGTACCCCAGGAGATGACATTAAAACAAATTGAAGAAACCATAGAGCATTTTAAAAAGGGTGTTCTTAGGGCTAAAAAAGCAGGATTTGATATCATTGAACTTCATGGTGCCCACGGATATTTAATCAGTGAGTTTTTATCTCCCATCACAAATAAACGCCAGGATGAGTATGGCGGTTCCAAAGAAAAAAGGTATAGATTTTTGGAGCAAATAGTTAAAGAGGTTAAAACAGTGTGGGATGGCCCTCTCTTTGTTAGGCTATCCATTGAGGAATATCAAGAAGATGGAAATCATCCTGAGGATATGCTTTATTATGTAAAAAGACTTAAAGAACAGGGTGTAGACTTTATAGATTGTAGTAGTGGAGCCATTGTTTCAGTTCCTTTAAAGGTCTTTCCTGGATACCAGGTTAAATACTCCGAATTTATTAGAAATAATGCTAACATACCCACTAGTACCGTTGGTCTTATTACCTCCCCTGTACAGGCTGAGGAAATACTAAATAATGAACGTGCGGATATTGTTTTATTAGGGCGAGAGCTACTGCGAAACCCAAACTGGCCCCTATATGCTGCCAAGGAATTAAAACATGATTTAAAAGCTCCTTTCCAGTACGAAAGGGGCTGGCTATAAAAAATAACTTGGGCCTTTATTGGCCCTTTTTTTGTAAAACCTACATTTTTGCCTAAATAAGATAAAATAT
>CAYYRM010000276.1:0-3166 GCA_964474005.1 uncultured Eubacteriales bacterium | reverse complement strand
TTATGTCTCTACCAGGGAATTCACTGTGGGCATTTTTTAATAAATCAATAACTGTTTTTTTTACATCTGAAAAATGCCTTTGATACTTGCTATATATCACCTTTAAGTATCTATTTAGAACCACCACCTTAACAGTGGTAGAACCCACATCGATACCTATATGTATTTGCTTATCCATGATTTACCTCCCCTATAAGCTATAGTTTTTATGAATTAATTTTGGGATTAAATAGTTAATAGGATTATTATAATAGATATAAATAAATTTTAGTTGATTTAAATATTAAAATTTAATAAATTTTTTGGATAAATTAAACGCCAATCAAAATGAAAACCATGATTGGCGTTTATGCTATACTGCTTCAGTTATATTTCCAGTGGTAAATTGGCTATTATATAGATCTGCATAGAAGCCATTTTTCTCTAACAATTGATAGTGGGTTCCCTGTTCTACAATATCCCCATGATTCATAACCAAGATTAGGTCAGCTTCCCTTATGGTGGAAAGTCTGTGGGCAATAACAAAGTTTGTCCTGCCCTCCATTAGACGGGTCATGGCATTTTGAATGTAACTTTCTGTTCTAGTATCCACACTACTTGTTGCCTCATCTAAGATTAGAATCCTGGGATTTGCCAGTAGGGCTCTTGCTATGGTCAATAACTGCTTTTGACCCTGAGATATATTGGATGCTTCTTCATCTAGTATGGTGTCGTATCCTTCGGGCAAAGTCCTGATAAAGTGGTCTGCGTGGGCAGCTTTTGCAGCTTGTAGGATTTCTTCTTCTAAGGCACCCCTTTTACCATAGGCTATATTATCCCTAATAGAACCATTAAATAGCCATGTGTCCTGTAATACCATGCCAAACATACTCCGTAGTTCTTCCCTTTTAATTTTTGATATATCTTTACCATCTATCATTATTGATCCTGAATCTATTTCGTAAAACCTCATTAAAAGGTTTACAAGGGTTGTTTTTCCAGCCCCAGTGGGACCAACTATGGCTATGGTTTGCCCTGATTCAACTTTGATGTTCATATTTTTTATTACAGGTACACCCTCTTTGTAACCAAACCTTACATTGTTAAACTGAACTTGACCCTTTGGATTTTCAATTGAGTCCAATGCATTATCATCTGAAATTTCTTCTGTTTCATCTAAGAGCTCAAATACCCTTTCGGCAGATGCCACAGTGGATTGTATCACATTGGCTATATTGGCAGTTTGCACAATGGGTTGAGTGAATTGTCTTGAGTACTGAATAAATGCTTGAATGAACCCTACCTCTAGGGTCCCCCTAGTAACAAATATCCCACCTACAACACAGATAAATACATATCCCAAATTGTTGACAAACATCAAAAGCGGCATAATAATCCCAGAAATAAACTCTGCTTTCCAGCCTGTTTCAAATAATTCTTGATTTATGGAATCGAATTTATGGAGGGATTTTTTCTCTTGGCCAAAGGCTTTTATTATCCTATGTCCTGTGAACATTTCCTCCACATGACCGTTTAGCTCCCCAAGGGATTTTTGCCGTGCTTTAAACAGTTTTTGAGATCTTTTGGCCATTTGCATTGTTACCATGGCAGATAATGGCAGAACAATTATTGTAATAAGTGTCAAAGTGGGGCTTATGAGAAGCATCATAATGGTAACACCCACTAAGGTCACAACAGATGTTATAAGCTGAGTTAAACTTTGTTGGAGGGTATTACCAACATTGTCTAAATCGTTGGTTATCCTACTTAATATTTCTCCATGGGATCTTCCATCAAAATACTTTAAAGGTAATTTCCCAAGTTTATGGTTTACATCATTTCTCATATTATAAACAGTTTTTTGGGATACCCCTGACATTAGATAACCCATGAGAAAATTAAAAAATGCACTTAATACATACAATCCAATTAGTAAAAACACTATATTTCTAATATAATCAAAATCTATTTGATAGGGTGTGGATTTAATACCATCCCACACTTCATTTGTGGCTAAACCCATTATCCTAGGACTAAATATATTAAACAAAGTGCTTAAAATGGCCAATAGCACTACCACCAAAAATCTATATTTTTGTGGACTCAGATATCCTATAAGTCTTTTTAATGTACCTTTGAAGTCCTTTGCCTTTTCCACAGGTCTCCCTAAAGTAGCAGGACCTCCCCTGGGGCCTCCAGTGGGGCCAGTTCTGTTTTGTGATGATTTTTGTTGTTCACTCATGCCAACTCCTCCTCACTGAGCTGTGAAACAACAATTTCTTTATATATTTCACATCTTTTTAGTAATTCCTTGTGTTTCCCCATGCCCACTATTTGCCCTTGATCTAATACCAGGATTTTATCTGCATCCATTATGGTACTTACCCTTTGGGCTACGATAATTACTGTGGATTTGGTGGTCTCTTTTTTAAGGGCAGCCCTTAGCTTTGCATCGGTTTTAAAGTCAAGGGCAGAAAAGCTGTCGTCGAATATATATATTTTAGGTTTACGAACCAAAGCCCTTGCTATGGATAATCTTTGCTTTTGGCCCCCAGATAGATTGGACCCTCCTTGGGATACATTTGCTGTAAATCCATCTGTGAGGTCTGCGATAAATTCAGTGGCTTGGGCAACCTCTGCAGCTTGTTGTATTTCTTCTTCTGATGCATTTTCTTTTCCCATTCTTATATTTTCCCTTATCTGTCCTGTAAATAGTAAGGCCTTTTGCGGAACTAAACCTATTTTTTCCCTTAAATGCTCTTGGGTCATGTCTTTAATATCAATACCATCTATCTTTATACTGCCCTTTGTAACATCATAAAAACGTGGAATAAGATTTATCAGTGTAGATTTTCCAGAACCTGTCCCCCCTATTATGGCAGTAATTTCACCTGGAGTAGCTGTGAAAGATATATCTTTAATGGCAGGCTTTTGGGCCCCAGGATACGAGAATTCCACATTGTCAAATTGGATTTGTCCTTTTTCTTCCCCTTCAGGGAATATGGGTGTTTTGGGGTCAGATATATCAGAATGCTGATTTAGCACTTCATTAATTCTAACTGCCGAAGCTTGGGCCCTTGGCACCATGACAAAAACCATGGATATCATCAATAATGACATCATAATTTGCATGGCATACTGTAAAAAGGCCATCATGTGACCAACCTCTAATAAGTCAAGGTTGACC
>CAYYRM010000275.1:0-3183 GCA_964474005.1 uncultured Eubacteriales bacterium | reverse complement strand
CTCTGGACTGGTATTGTTAACAGGTAGGTACTCTATGCTATCCATTTTGACACCGATTGTTCCTATTAGGCCAACTCGCTTTTTTAGCTTCAAAATATCTCTTACCATGTGAGTAATTGTGGTTTTGCCATTGGTACCAGTAACTCCAATCATTTGCATGTCCTTAGAAGGGTTATTATAAAATACAGTGGATATCTTGGCCAGTGCCTCTCTAGAATTTTCCACTATACATTGGGGCACAGAAACATCCAGCTTTTTCTCCACAACCAATGCTACGGCTCCCTTATTAATAGCATCATCTGCGTAATTGTGCCCATCAAAATGATACCCTTTAATACAAACAAAAAGAGAGTTAGTCTTTACCTTTCTGGAGTCATAAAACACGTTATCAACTGTTAAGTTCTTTATATCTCCAATTGTCTTACCATTTAATTCAGATAAAAGGGTATATAGTTGCAAAATTTTTCACTCCTACAAAATTTTCTTTTATTATATTACTTTACAGGGTAACAGTAAATAAATACTTAAATATTATTATGTACTTAAATCACAATATTAAAACCTTGGAGTGAAAAGTCTTTTTTTAATTAAATACTTCTTGACAAATGGCTTACTAAAACCATATAATTTATCTGTGAGAATGATTTTCATTCTTTTTTATTTTCTGTCTAATTGATAATCGTTATCAATAACACAAGGAGGGGTCAATATGACTTTATATAATATGGGAAAAAACAAAAAAGGTATTTTTCTATCTATTCCAGAAAGCACCCTTTTAAATGCATTGGGTGTTAGATGTGGCAAGAAATTTCAATGCATGGTTAGACAGCCTTTTGGTGGACCAATGGTAATACAAATCGATGATAGGAAAGTAGCCATTGACAGACAAATAGCTGAAAATATACTTATTGAAGAAATAACGACAACCAATACCACTTTGGAGGCCATCTAATGAACTGTCACGCTCCTAATGAATATATATCCCCTGATAGTAAATATAAGCTTTTATTAATGGGTAACCCCAATGTTGGAAAAAGTGTTATATTTTCTAAACTTACAGGCTTAGATTCTTTAGCTGCCAATTACCCTGGGACCACTGTAACATATACCATGGGTACCCTATGCTATAAAGGAGAAAAAGCCACCCTTATAGATGTACCAGGTACATACTCCCTAGATGTAACTTCACAAGCTGAAGAAATTGCCATTGATTTCCTTAAGCAAGGTGCTGATGCCATAATATTTGTGCTGGATTCTACAAACTTAGAGAGAAATTTGAATTTGGCCTTACAAGTTTTAGAGTATAAAATACCCACAATATTTGTTCTTAATATGATGGATGTATCGGAACGTAAGGGTATTAAAATAGATGTAAGATTACTCCAGGAGGAATTAAAAGCTCCTGTAATTCCACAAATAGCCGTTTTAGGCCAAGGCTTAAATAATCTTCTACAAGTAACCTTTGGAATCTTAGCATCAGGTCAAGAGATTTCTTTCCCAAAAAACATCAATGATAAATGGGAAGCTGCTGCAAAAATAATCGCTAAGGCGCAAAAAAGTGAAAAAAGCTCCACTATCCGAGGAACAATGGAGAAGTTAGATGATTTGACCGTTACACCTTGGCCAGGGCTACCAATAGTTTTAGGGGTTTTGCTAATTTCCTTTGCCTTTGTCATAGGGGGAGGTCGCGCCATTAGGGCAGCTTTACTTCTACCCCTTTTTAACAACTATTTTACTCCTTTTATGGAGTTTTTAGTTGATGGACTATTTTCATTTTCTTTTATAGAAAGTACCTTGGGTGCCATTGTTAACACTGATATTATTAGAAACATATTGGTAGGCGAGTTTGGGGTATTGATAAAAGGTGTAGAATGGCCCATTGCTTTGGTATTGCCATATGTTTTTCTGTTTTATATTGTATTGTCATTTTTAGAAGACAGTGGTCTTATGCCTAGGTTGGGAATACTGGTAGATGGTGTCATGAAGAAGATGGGCTTGCAAGGTGGTAATGTGGTACCCATGTTATTGGGATATGGCTGTGCTGTACCAGCTATTTTAGGTACCAGATCTGCCACAACCAAAAAAGAAAGGATGATAATTTCTACTTTGGTAACCCTAAGTATCCCTTGCATATCACAAACAGGTGCCTTCATAGTGTTATTGGGAAGCCATTCATATTCTTTGGTAATGCTATTAGTATTTATTTCTTTTATCGTAATGTTTTTTACAGGTAAAATATTGTCTAAAATTATTCCAGGTAAAATTGATCCAGTTATTATAGAGGTTCCTAATTTATTAAAGCCAAACGGAAAAACTTTAGTTAGAAAAGTATGGATAAGAATAAAAAACTTTATGATTGAAGCAGAATTACCCATGATTTTAGCTATTTTGTTTGCAGCCACCATTTACGAGTTTGGTTTATTGGATAAATTGGGAGTATTTATGAGACCCCTTGTTGTGTCTTGGCTGGGTTTACCCGAAGAGGCAAGCCTTGTGTTGATTCTTGGAATTATCCGTAGAGAATTGGCTGTAATCCCAATGATGGAAATGGGTTTATCCACTGCCCAATTACTGGTAGGGGCGACGGTTGCAATGTTTTACATGCCATGTATTTCAGTATTTGGAGTGCTAGCCCAGGAGTTTAAACTTAAATTTGCCATAATGATTGCCGTATTAACAACTTCTGTTGCTTTCTTATTGGGAGGAGTTATTAACCATTTACTAAACATTTTAACTATGATGGGTATAATATAATGCATACCATAGATATATGTAAGACAACCAATGGTTTTGAAAGGTTTGCTGTAAACTTTCCCACTTTGTCAAAAATTTATTGCTCATTTTACAAAAATGCCGTAACTAAGGAAGGGGAATTTGCCAACTTAACTAAACAAGATGACCTACTTTTCATTGGTGGTGGTGCAATTCCGTACTCTGCAATTATTTTTTCGAAAATGGTTAAAAGAGTTACAATCATTGATTGCCATAAACCATCTGTGTTAAAGGCCAATGAACTTATAGATAAAATGAAACTAAGAAATGTTATAGTTAAACATGCTTTTGGTGAAAATATACCATGCCAAAATTATACTTCTATCTTTATACCTCTCCAAGCAGAACCTAAAGAAGTGATTCTACTCAATATTAAAGAAAAGGCTAATAAAGATACCAAAGTTATTATGC
>CAYYRM010000274.1:0-3183 GCA_964474005.1 uncultured Eubacteriales bacterium | reverse complement strand
ACACCTGATTAGAAGATTGGTATCTAAAGATTATTCCATCTATATTTCTAATAACCACATTGTCATTCAAATCCCTAAAATCTATAGTCTCAACTTCTTTTTTCTCAGGGGAATATATTTGCAAATCACCATAGTTATCCCATACTAGGTTATCACCACTCCAATAGAGTTTTTCTAAGCCATTTACTACATTTTCTAATGTATCAACTAGGTTTAAATCCTTGTCGTAAATATATATGGTTTCATGGACAGTGGGCTCCAAAGTATTATAATCAATTATTATTTCCTGGAAAAAGGAGTACTGGCCATCTTCTCTCCATGTAACCTCTTGCTGCTGGTGTCCATTAAAGATAATAAATTCATTTTCACCTGTCTCAAGATTTATTTTATAGTAACCTTCTTTGCTTTCAGATAAACCTAAGGTATATAAATAAGGTTTTCCATCAAGCAAAAGGAATTGCCCATTTCCTGCTATTATTTCTTTACCCTTAACATCAGAAAAAAAATCATATTTTTCCTCAAGTGCCTTATAAATATCTGGATATTTTTCTTTAATAACACCTGGGGAGTTCTCCCCCAAGAGGACTTTCCCTTGATAAAATTCATATAGCTTTAACCCGTTAAGATAATTTACCACCAGTTGGTTTACATTATCCTGAACCAATAAATGATGTATTACCCTATCAAAAACCTTAGGACTATTTTCTTTTAAATCATTAAGAAAACTTTCTAAAGCCACCTTTTTTTCCCCTTGAATATTTATACCTTCAGGTACCCACCACAAGATCCTGTCACCACTATAAAATATTTCCTTCTCCAATGTTTCAACAATATTGACAGCAATTTCTTGTGCCAAGATTTCATAATAAATCCCTTGGTACTTTAAAGATACATCATTTATCTTTTCAAACATCTCCCTAACTGCTAAAGATGGTTGTGTTAAATAATGTGGAACAAAATATTTATCAACACCTTCACCAACAAGCCTGTGTGCATAGGTTAGGTTCGTTATTTTATCATAAGGCCTTATAATCGACGCATTTAACCAAACCAAATAATTGGCTTCAGCTAAAATGGTATCTAAGCTTCCATCTATATTGAAATCATCCATAAATACTATTTTAGAATAGTATCCATCTCTTATAAGCCTATCCCCATGTTTAACAAGGAGCTGATTTGCCTTTTCAATACTTATATCCTCAAAAAGGGAAAAATGTTGCTCCCAAAAAGTATTTTTCCTAATTTGATAATCAATTTTTAATCCTGTAAAAAAATCCTTATATGTCATGGGGTCAATCAGCAAAAGCCCTATAACCAATGCAAAAACAATAAGTCCTGCCAAACTCTTCTTTTTCATGTAAATTCCCTCCCTAAGTAGCCTACATTCAAATAGACGATAAAGATACACAAAGGTTACAATTTTGATCGATATTTAATGTAATTGTAATATTTTTTTAGGGAACTGGTCATAAAAAACAAACCCCTACTTAGGTTTTATTGGAAATTTTATTATAAGATTCCTTAACTAGCTCCACACCTTCATCCATTGTTTCATAGGATAATTCCTTTATATTTTGATATTGATTTTCCTTGTATTGGTAGAGTGGGTCATAATAGTAATTGATTAGGTGTTCCACCACCTTTTGATACTTATTTGATTTTACTAGGAATATTAGGTCTTGTACTGTATCACTACCTAATTTTTGTTTAAGGTTTAGAATTTTCCCTATTATTATTTCTTTCTCGTCATCTGAAAGTGCCCCTCTGTTTAAACCATAGTCATTTAATATATTACTAATCCTTTGCTCCATGGTAGTAGTAAGATTAAGATGAACCCCTTTATCCATGTTAGTTATTAGAGCGTTTGGTAGATAGATATTTCCAATTCTTTTGCTTTCACCTTCTATTAACATAAGTTTTGATTTGCTTTCTTTTAAATCGTTGAACAATAAGCTATCAAATTTTTTCCTAGTATTTGATTGAAGGCCAATATCACCAAACATCGATCCTCTATTGTTGGCATATCCCTCAAGGTCTAACACAGGGTAACCTTGTTTTTTTAGTTCTGATAATATCCTAGTCTTGCCCACTCCGGTTTTACCACTTAGCACTAAAAACTCATGGGAATCTATTTCTTTCTCAATATTAGCTAGGATGTAATTACGGTAACCCTTATATCCACCTTCCAGTTGATAGATATTTCCAAAGGCTAAAGCCAAATTCACCCCCACAAAGGAGCTTCTTCCTCCCCCCCTAAAGCACATAATCACAAATTTATGATATTTTCCCTCATGTTGTTGAACAAATGTGAAATAATCCTGAAGTCTAGCCCCACCGTATTTATATCCTAATTCAATGGCTTTTCTTTTATTGACTTGTTTGTAGATGGTTCCAATTTCTTCACGTTGCTCATCGGTGAAAAGGGGAATATTTACAGCTCCATATATAGTATCCTCGTTGAATTCCATGGGAGTCCTAACATCGATGTAAAGAACATCTCTTTCAACATAAATATCCTCAGGTAAAAACTTCTTCATCACGTCACCTAGATTCTAAAGATTAATATGTATATTATATTCTAATTCAGTTGGAATATCTCCTTTACCATAACCACAAAAATTTGCCCTTTATCATTGGTAAATACACCAATTTCTTTAAACCCTACTCCATTGTACACCTTTTGGGCTCTTTTGTTAAAATCTGCCACCGCAAGGCGAATACCTTTATACCCGTGGGGACAGAATTTTAGCCCTTGGGTTACAAATTCTGCCCCAATTCCTTTTCCAGTTAGATCAGGTTTTAATCCAAGACCAAAGTCTATATATTCAGCTTGGGCGTAAAATTTTGCACTACCTTCACATGGGACAGTGGCGTTTTTGCCATAGCAAATAAAGCCCACTAATTCATCACCCATATACCCAGCTAAATAACTGCCATCAAGGAGCTCATCAGTAATTCCTTCCTCATCTCCCATGTTATAAAAATCATATGGTTGTGGATATATCCACTTAATTATAGATTTAACATCCTCAATGTTCATAGATTTAAAAGCAAACATGCATCTCACCTCGATTAATGTATATTAATAGGGGGTGAGCTCGTCTCACCCTGCTTTCTTTAATGGCTTACGCCAAGCATGCCATTTACAGAAGGGCCACACCAGGTGACCCCCTACAATAAAAC
>CAYYRM010000273.1:0-3184 GCA_964474005.1 uncultured Eubacteriales bacterium | reverse complement strand
TCCGTAAAAACCTATAGAATAACTACAAAAGACGGGCAAAATATTAGAGAACTTATTAGCACTGACTATTATAACTCCCTCACAGAAATAATAGAAATTGGTATTAAAGAAATAGATTAAGGATAATTATACAAAAAACTGTAATAGTTATTGAAAGGTCCTGTGTTTCATGTAATAATATAAGTAGAAACCATAACAACAGGGGAGGAAAATGAATGTCAAAACTAATTCCCGTGGGTGTATCAAACAGGCACCTACATTTATCAAAAGAAGATATCAAAACACTTTTTGGAGAAAACCATGAATTAACACAATTAAAGGATCTATCACAACCAGGGCAATATGCAGCCAATGAAACTGTGGTAATTCAAGGACCAAAAGGTAAAATCGAAAAGGTAAGGGTTTTAGGACCTGCCAGAAAGCAAACTCAGATAGAAATTTCAAAAACCGATGGTTTTATCCTAGGGGTAAATCCCCCCGTTAGGGACTCTGGATCATTAACCCAAAGTGCCCCAATAACAATCATTGGGCCTAAGGGATCCGTTGAGTTAAATGAAGGTGTAATCATTGCCCACAGGCATATCCATATGCATTCTGACGATGCAAAGGAATTAAATTTAGTGGATAAACAAACCGTTAATGTGGAAGTTGATGGGGAAAGAGGTTTAATTTTTAAGAATGTTTTAGTAAGGGTAAATGAAGCATATGCCCTAGAATTTCACATCGACACCGATGAAGCCAATTGTGCAGGTTTAAGAAATGGAGATAAAGTAAAAATTGTAGGTTAATTTAAACATTAAAGCCCAATGCCACCTTTTAAAATTAGTGTGGCTTCTGGGCTTTAATTGTATCTTATTTCAGTTAGGGTTACTTTGTATCCAAAAAACTCCCCTCAACCTATAAAGTGAGGGGAGAGTAGGTTTTAAGACTTGCAACCACACAGAATATATGTTTTCCTGCAGGAAAATTGCTATCGCCTTTAACCTACATATATAGTGTGTGTAAATAAACGAAAAATATAAAACAAAAATATGGAAAGAAATAATGATTATGATTATAAAATAACCCTTATTTAATCAAAATAGTGCGAAATGGGAAGATAGAGAAAGCTAAATCTAATATATTACCCAATATGATACTTTTTATGCTTAAAATTATATGATATAATGAACTCGAAGTTAAGGGACAAATGTCTCAAAATAATTACATAAGTGATATATAGAACAAACAAATTATATTTTTTTGTACAATTATTCTATTGTACTCACATTCACACATCACTTTTGTAAGATAAGGGGAAACCCTATCTAATATAAATTATAATAATACTGGGAGGTAATTGGTGTGAAAAAATTATTTGCTTTAATGTTAGTTTCTTTACTAGCATTATCACTATTCGCTGGATGTTCTAGCAGTAGTGACAACGGCGCAATTGTAAAAGTAGGTCTAGGTGTTGTTACTGATATTAGTAAGTCCAGAGATGCTGGTACAAATGCTGAAGGTAATGCAGTTTTAGCTCAAGCACAAGTTGATACTACTATTGCTGCAGTTGGATTTGACAAAGATGGTAAAGTAGTTAGTGTTACCATTGACGTAGCACAAGTAAGAGTTGCTTATGATGCAGACTTAAAAGCTACAAATAAAAACGCTGAGTTCAAAACTAAAGGTGAACTAGGTGAAGCTTACAACATGAAAGCTCGTTCTCCAATCGGTAAAGAGTGGGATGAGCAAATCGTGGAGCTTGAAAAATGGATGATTGGTAAAACAATCTCTGAAATCAAAGCTATTAACTTAACTGAAAACAGACCAGCTGACGAAGACTTAGCTGCACTTGTTACAATAACTGTAGATTACTACATTGCAGCTGTTGAAAAAGCTTGGAACAATGCATTCGAAATTTCTGGTGCTCACACAGTAGGTTTAGGTACTAAAATCGATGCTTCTAAATCAAGAGATTTAGGAACTAATGCTGAAGGTGCTGTAATAACACCTCAAGCACAAGTAGATGTTACTATTTCTGCTACAGCTTTTGATAAAGATGGTAAAGTAGTTCGCACAATCATCGATGCTGCACAAACCCGTGTTGCTTTTGATGCAGAAGGTAAAGTAACTAACAGAAACGCTACAATCAAAACCAAAGCTGAATTAGGTGAAGCTTACAACATGAAAGCTCGTTCTCCAATTGGTAAAGAGTGGGATGAGCAAATCGTTGAACTTGAAAAATGGATGGCTGGAAAAACTGTAGCTGAAATCAAAGCTATGAACCTAGCTGAAAACAGACCAGCTGATGAAGATTTAGCAGCTCTTGTTACTGTAACTGTAGACTATTACATCGCAGCTGTTGAAAAAGCTCATACAAACGCTAGATAGTAAGTTTTATACTCCCTCCTTTATGGGGGGAGTATGTTTTATAATTATAAGAAAATCATAATCTTGTTATGGCAAAGGAGAAGTATATGAAAAAGAAAATAATTGTCCTTGCTTTGGTAGTAGTATTATTGATTGTCACTGGTTGTTCTGAAAGAACAGAAAAATCTCCATATAACATGTATACCAATACTTTTTTTGAGACTTTTAATACCCTTACGGTTGTTATGGCTTACACTGAAACCCAAGAAGAGTTTCAAACTTATTTTGATTACATTGAATCACGATTTCAAGAATTACACAAACTCTATGATATTTACAACAGCTATGAAGGAATTAATAATTTAAGAACAATTAATGAAAATGCTGGTAAAGAACCAGTTGTAGTACAAAAAGAGATAATAGACCTTATTGTTTTAGCAAAAGAATGGAATAATACCATTGGTCCCCTTACCAATATAGCAATGGGGCCAGTGTTAAGAATATGGCATGAGTATAGAATGGATGGAAACTTTGATCCCACAACTGCAAAGATTCCACCCATGGAATTACTAGAAAACGCCAATAAATACACAGATATTAACAAAGTAATTGTGGACACTGAAAATAGTACAGTGTTTTTAGAAGACCCCAGAATGAGGTTAGATATAGGTGCATTGGCAAAAGGTTACGCTGCTGAAATAGTAGCCCAAGAGGTATATGAGATGGGAATGAAATCTGGAATCATTAGTGCCGGTGGTAATGTTCGTACAATTGGACAACACTTAGATGGTAGACGCAACAAATGGGGAATAGGGATACAAGATCCAGATAGCTC
>CAYYRM010000272.1:2505-3216 GCA_964474005.1 uncultured Eubacteriales bacterium | reverse complement strand
CCTGTATTGGCCCTTTTTTTGTAAAACCTACATTTTTGCCTAAATAAGATAAAATATACAATTTACACATCCCCTTTACTAAGGCTCCCCATAGTTTATTATAAAAGGGGGTGAAAATATTGAGTCATTATCATAAAAATATTCATTTGCTTTTGGATGATTATGCTGGACACGATAGTGAACTTACAGCAATCCTACAGTATTTGCACCATCATTTTGTTGTAAAATATGATGATGTGGCAGATATGTTAGAAAAGTTCTCTATTAACGAGATGTTTCATTTTGAGGCCCTAGGGGATATCCTAGTTGAAAATGGGATAGACCCTAGGATATATGATTCCAAATGGAGATACTGGCGGGGAACCGATGTTGATTATCAATATGATGTATGTGATATCTTAAGGGTTAATCTTGCTGGAGAATTAATGGCCATTCAGAACTATTACAAAAGAATACAACAAATCCCAGTACCCAAAATTCAAAGGGTTTTAGAGTCAATTATTAACGATGAAATTGGACATGTGGTGGGCCTTACAAAAATGTTAGGTAAATATTGTCCCTCATGCAATTACCAAGAAATTATTCAACAATACTCAAATAATGGTGGTCTTCCTAAGGAGCTTCAATTAAGAATACTTTCTGAGTTAGAATAAAACAAGTGAAGGCCTTTGCCTTCACTTGTTTTATCCACCACCCACCGGTGGAAAAATT
>CAYYRM010000272.1:0-2495 GCA_964474005.1 uncultured Eubacteriales bacterium | reverse complement strand
CTGTATCATTTTATTTTAATTGTGTATCTAACTTTCCATCTATACCATTAATTAAAAGTATTGCTACATCTTCCTCTGCTATCTTTAGCTCCTGGATTATTACCCTTGGGGTAACATCAGTATCTGCATTCATAATTAGCTCTTTACCCCTATTTTCCCTAAGGGTGGCAAACAGTCTAACTTTAATGTTTATCAATGGTTTCATCTCCTTTAAGGACATATTACCAATTTTCTTGTCCATAGGCAATCCCCATGGATTATAACATGCCTAAGCAATCCAAACCTGTTTTTTAGTTTATTAAAAAAGGCTTCCGAAGAAGCCTCTTTTTAATTTATTTTATACCTAATTTCTCAAGTCTCTCTTCAGTAGGTACACCATCTTTAGACCAGCCCCTTAATTCATAGTACTCAGGCAGTAACTCTGATAATCTATGAACATTTCCTTTGGATGGGCCATCTGGCAACCCTTCCTCTAGTAGCCTCTTAGGTAATGTGTCATCTACCTTTGATAGTCCAGAATTTAGGTTGAATATTTTCTCAATATTCCATACCCTTTCACCGGCATCAAGCATATCCTCTGCTGTAAACTCAGTGCCCACAACAGCATTGTATAGGTCAGCATAATCTTGGGGTCCCAACGCAAAGGACGTAAACAAGCAAAGCCCCATACTATCAATGGTTGCAGTTAAATCTTGGAATATTTTTGCCCACTGAGCCTTTCCTTCTAAGGAGAATCTATCAAGTTTTTCAGGTAAACCAAGGATTTCTGGGGAGATCATATAACCCCTAACATGACATCCTCCACGGTTAGATGTGGCATATTGAAGTCCATGTCCTTGGATTCCCCTTGGGTCATAAGCTGGTAATTCAAGCTTCTTAACTGACATGGATAGCTCAGGAACTCCATACCCTTCTGTTAAACGATAGGATCCATCAGCCAGCTTGTCTCCGAATCCTTCCCTTGTACCCATTTTTTTTGTCCACTGAATTACTGCTTCTGCATTTCCAAACTCTAAGGATAAACCATCAAGCTCTTCATCCTTTACAAATCCTTTTTGGTAAAGCTCCATGGCTGCGGCGATGGTGGCACCTGCGGAAATGGTATCTAGACCCATTTCATTACACCAGAAGTTAGCTTTAATTATTGCACCTAAATCAGAAACGCCACAGTCTGAACCAAATGCCCAAATTGTTTCATATTCTGGACCGCCACCTTCAATTTCATCTACCTTACAGTAACGACCACACCCGATTGGACAGCGATAGCAAACATCTTTTTTGATTAAGTATTTTTCAGCTAGGGTTTCACCACTGATTTCTTCAGCTTTATCGAAGGTACCCTGTTGGAAGTTATTTGTTGGGAAAACGCCATTTTCGTTGATGATGTTAACAAGTACAGCAGTACCATATGTAGGTAAGCCTTGTCCTGTCACACCATTTTCTTTAATCTTTTTAAGACTGTTAGATACTACCTCTTTAAGTTTAGCTTCATCAGCCAATTGAGGTTTGCTACTACCTTTTACTACAATGGCTTTAAGATTTTTAGAACCCATAACAGCACCTACACCAGATCTTCCTGCAGCTCTGTAAAGATCATTCATTACAGCAGCTATTAAGGATAGGTTTTCACCAGCAGGTCCAATGGTTAATACCTTTGATTTCTCTCCAGTCACTTCTTTTAGTTCTTTAGTAGCTTCAGAAACTACTTTACCCCATAGATGTGTGGCATCTTTAATCTCAACTTTGTCATCACTAATGTCCACATAAACTGGTTTAGATGCTTTACCTTCAACGATAATTACATCATAGCCAGCGAATTTAAGCTCTGCACCCCAGAATCCTCCAGAATTTGAACAGGCTACTGTACCTGTTAGGGGAGATTTTGTAACAACCATGTACCTACCACCTGTAGGGGTTGGTGTTCCTGTCAAAGGACCAGTTACAACAATAAATTTGTTTTCTGGACTCAATGCTTCTACCTTGGCATCTACCTCATCCATAAATAACTTTTCACCAAGACCACGTCCACCTATAAACTTTTTAGCTAATTCTAGGTCAAGATTTTCAACACTTGTTGTCATTTCCGTAAGATTAACTCTTAAGATTTTCCCAGTGTAACCATACATCCCCAAAACTCCTCCTTTTATTAAATTATTCAAATAAATATATGCAACCTTCGTGCCAATTATCTCATTTTCTGTATATTTGTTTTAACCCTTTAAAACAAAGAAAAACACAGGCATACTTTACTTAAGTAAAGATACTGCGCCTTTCTGGAACACTTTTTTTCCACCCCACTGTTCTATAATGATACAAAGCGTATCGTTATAGAACAGTGATTTTATGTTTATCAAGTTTTCTGTACAACGTATTCCTGCCTATACCCAAGGATTTTGCACTTAATGTAATGTTATTTTTATATTTATCCAATACCCTCATGTCCATGGTAGCCAATTTTTCGGCAGATTTATCTGCTTTACGGATGTTTCCGTTGT
>CAYYRM010000271.1:0-3238 GCA_964474005.1 uncultured Eubacteriales bacterium | reverse complement strand
CAGGTGTGTTTTTCCAGAACCTGTTTCCCCATGAATGAAAATACCTTCTAAAAAACGACCACTCTGTTTTAATGTGGCGGATAGTACTTTAAGGTACTCTTGAATCATGTTATATACTGTCATGGCATTTTGTCTATCCTTGGGGAGGTAGCTATCAAATTTGGTATAGGCGAAGGTTGAATCCTTAATCTTTAACGATAATCCTGCATTTTTTTGTCTTGTGGAAATAAGGTAGCCTTGCTGACATTCACAGGTATTCACACTTAAATCTCCATATACCTTGCCACGGTCTTGGCATTTTGAACATTTCCAGTTGGGTTCTAAGTAATCTTCAGGGATATTGTTGCTGGATAAATATTGGTTTTTTTGATCCAGTAGTTGTTTAAAATGTTCATTGATTGAATCTGTGTCAATATTTAAGCCCTTGAATTTTTGAGCCAAGGAAGTGGCCAAATCCTTTTGAACTTTCGATATTTCCTGGTCTAGTTTAAATAGTTTTGGGTGTTTATTATAGAGTTCATCGATGTTTTTTTGGTGTTCCCTTGATTTTTGTTGCCTTTTGGAAAAGTTATCACTATCCAACATTTTTGTGTATAAATCATCCATTATTTTTCACCCTCCTGCCCAGTTATCCCATAGGATTGTAAGGTTTTTTTGCGGATGGCTTCTTCTAGATCGGATTTACTATGTTCATGGGTATATTTTTTAGTGTCATCCTTAGACTTTGATTTTGATAGTAGTATACCTTCAATATCACCTATGGACTTTACATGTGCCCGTTGCAATTTACTTATTACCTTATCCAGATAAGCTATGGTTGGGGCCCCTTTCCCCTTCCAAAAACCATTTCTGATGATTATACGCAATGTTTCTTGGATTAGGTTTTGACTTAAGGCTTCAAGGTTTTTATCACCCTTTAACCATTTTGATATTATTCTTTTTTCCTCAGGGGTCAGTGTGTCATAGCCTTTGTTTAATTCCTTTTCAATCATACGGTAGGCCTCCCAGTCTTGCTTGAAGGCTTGGTCTTTTTTCATAAGGTCGTCATAGGTCTTTATTCCCATAAGTACCCAGTCTTTAACAATTTTATCTGAATACTTGCTGGGGCAGCCCTTAATGCCGTCTGTTTCTAGCTTTCGTTTTGTGCGTTCCAAAAGTTCTTCCAATAGACGATGATCTTTGATTTGTGTGAACCAGTCATCAAAGGTTTGACGTAGTTGTTTGGTGGGGTTAAATCTACATTCTTTGATAAATCTTGCCACCAGTTCGTCTTCCCTTTGGATTACTGTTATTTCGTCTTCTTTATCTAAGTCCTTAAATTGGTCTTGTATATCAGATTCTTCTTTTTCCTCTAAATAATCTTCCACCTGCATAAAAAATCTTTTCTTGGTTTCGATATCTATGGAGTCACTGTCTTTTACAAACTTAATAAACTGGTTTGAAGACATGGGCTCCAATAAAACCAGTTTATTTTTTTCTTGCTGTATTAGTTGATATTTTATTAGTAGCTTAAAGGCAATATTCCCTGTGGATTCTGTCATTTGTAGTTTTTGGTATATTTCCTTTAGTGAATGGTTCAAATTATTATTCATGCAGTGCTTTAGGTATATCCATAATGAAATTGCCTCAAAGCCTATTAGTGGTTGGTATAATTCCAACATTTGAAATTTAATAATTGTATCTTGGTTAGATTTACCATTGGTAATAAACATAAATACCCTCCCCATACTCTATGAAAAAATTATAAAGGAGCTGAAGAGTTAGTTCTCATAGTAGTCTTTTATTGCTCTAAAAAGACTTTGTGCAGCTCTTTCTGTAAAATTGTCGGATGCTAAAATTCTTTCTTCATCAGGATTTGTAATAAACATAATTTCAACTAGGGCAGAAACAAAGTTCTCACCTGTTAGCTGAGCTAAATGCCTGTCCAAAACTCCCCTATCCCTTCTTTTAAATTCATTAACTAGGCTTCTTTGGGTTATTGCAGCAAATTGCCTTGCCTGGAATTGGTTAACAGAACCTCTAAAGTATAATGTTTCTATCCCAACAGCATTTCTTAAATGACTTGCATTGTTATGAATGGATAAAAATAAATCAGAATCAAACTCCCTGGCTATTTCAACCCTTCTGAACTTGTCTTGGAGATAACTACCTGGTACAGGTCTTTGATCTTCATATCTTGTAAGGATAACTTCAGCCCCTTCTGCTTCTAATAGTTCCTTTAACCTTAAGGCAACAGGGAGAACGACTACTTTTTCAGACAGTCTTGTTGGTCCCACAGCCCCTGGGTCGATTCCACCATGACCAGGGTCTATGGTGATTCTTTTCCCCTCAAGGGTAGGTGGCATAATTTTTAATTCCAGTGACCTTTCAGTTTGTTGAATTAAATACCTACTGGATATTTCAGATTTATCAATGGAGAATTTAAGACTTTCCCCTTCTACATTTATTGCTATATTACTCATTAGATGTGATGTTTCTAAAAATTCGTTCTTGTTGGTGACATTATTTACCAACAAAGTTATGATGTTACTATTTTCTGAAACTAACACATTACTTAAACCCATGTTTGTAAAATCAAATTTAATGTAACGGCTATTACCATTGTGATATATGGATAATCCGTTGAAATTATTATAGTTTGGTAATTGTGCCACTGGTATTTCTTCTGGCACCGGTTTTGGTTGTTTCACTGATTCTGTGGGTTTATTCATTAGGTTGAAAATATTAACAATAAAAACTAAGGCTATAATAAATGTTACTATTACGATGGCGGTGGTCTTTTTAGATGAGCTTCTTTTACTAGTAAATATATTTCTCCCCATGGTATTCTCCTCTTTTTATTTTTTGTTCACTCTTTTATATTCGACATAATAAAACAAAGTCCTTTAAATGATAGCGGACTTTATTATGGATAATATGGTTAATGATGGATTGTATATATTTTGTTCTTGATATCTAAGTAATCTTAAGTATATCAAAAAAATAAGTGAAGGCAAGTCCTTCACTTAGTAATTATCATTTTTATTTTCTTTTCCTTGTACTATGGCTATACTACTACTTGCCCCAATTCTATTGGCACCAGCGTCTATCATGGCCTTTGCCACTTCGTAATTCCTGATTCCACCTGAGGCTTTAACACCCTTATCTGGTCCCACTACTTTACGCATTATTTCAATGTGTTCAACGGGGGCTCCGTTGGTTCCAAATCCAGTTGATGTCTTTACAAAGTCAGCCCCTG
>CAYYRM010000270.1:0-3238 GCA_964474005.1 uncultured Eubacteriales bacterium | reverse complement strand
TTATAATTAAGTATAAAGAATAGTTTAGGGGTGGTGTAATGACTTATAAGCTTGTATGTATTGATTTAGATGGAACTTTACTTAATGGCCAGTGTGATATCACAGAAAGAACCAAAGAAAGCTTAAAGAGAATTAAAGATACTGAGATTAAAATCGCCATTAGTACAGGTCGATTATATATTGATGCCATTTTCTTCTCCGAGATCTTGGGTTTTAAGGTCCCCATTCTTTGCGCCAATGGGGCATATATAAGGGAAAAGGATGATGACCATGTGGTATATAAAAACATTATCAAGGCAGATACCATCAAAAAAATAAGAATTATCTGCAAAGAATATGGAGTTACACCTTGCTTTGCAACTCCTGAAAAAATGTATTATGGGTTAGAATACTTAGAAGTTCATGAGGAAATGAATCGACTCAGTAAAGAGTATAATAGACCCATAAGTAAAGTGGAGAGGATTTTTGTTCCCAATGATTTTGAATGGGAGAGGGTTTTAGATATGGAGAAGGATGATATCATTAAAGGTGAAATATTTATATCTAAGAAATATTTAACAGCCATCAGAAAAGACCTTGAATCCATGGGTGAGATTGAGGTTGTCAGTTCTCGTAGGGATAGCCTTGAGTTTACTTGTAAAGGGGTTTCCAAGGGGAGGGCTGTGGAGATATTGGCAAGCTTTTATAATTTACAACCTAGTGAAGTGATAGCCATTGGTGACAGCGAAAATGATTTGTCTATGTTGAAATTTGCAGGGTTTGGTGTTGCCATGGGAAACGCAACTGATGAGGTAAAGAAGGCTTCAGATTATATAACAGATTCTAATGACAATGACGGAGTGGCAAAGGCCCTTGAGGAGATATTTAGTTAAAATATGCATGTTAAAGCAAATACAGGCCGAGGATAAGGTGAAAACCTCTTCCTCGGTCTGTATCAAAATAATTTAAAGTAAATTATACACTATGTTCCTTTAATATTCCCCCACATTGGTAAACTTGAAATTAGCGGGATTAACTTTTACAACTTCTTCACCTTCCGCCCACTTTGTCAAAATGTACATTTCTCTAAAGTAAATATCGAACTTATTGCGAAGTTCTTCTAAACTAACTTTAGTAGGGTCGAATTTAATGTTATATTCACTTAAATGGAGTATAGGCATTAAAATAAATCCCCCCAATAAATCTCCATCTTTCTCAACAGGATGTACTTTATGAGGTCCCTCCACTATATGAGTCTGAAACATGGGATAAAATGCTTCTAATTCAGGGTTGAGTAGTAGTTCCACTGTTAAATCTTCTAAAATTGCATTTGTTTTATTGGCCAATGACACTTCAAAAGAGATAAAATATTTGTCATCATTATTTCCTATTCCTTTAATTAGAGATACACTCTGTATTTCAATATCCCATATTTTACTTGCTTCCATGGATATAATATTGTTATTTTTTTTAAGTCTAGTCTTGTTCTTAAAATCAGAGGATTCATCGTATTCTTCAAATTCCACTGGTATGTATATACCCTTTTCTTTTAACTCTTTAATGGTATCAGCAGAAATTTTTATTTCCTTGGACACTGAGCTATTATTTCCATTTCCGCTAACTGCTAAAACTATGGTAGATATTATTAAAATTAAACATATGACTAAACCACCAAATAATTTTCCCCTCATTTCCAAACCTCCCTTGCCCATTTTATTGGGATAATAAATCTTACTCCACCAGCTGGTAAATTATCAATTTCCGTATATAGAAAATTTTATATGTTTCCTAAATTATACCACCCCCCCTAATTATTTCAATTAAATTTTTTAATGATTTGTAAATATTGTGACTTTGTGGATTTAACTACAGGTAATATCTACCGCTGAATAGTGTTTCATTGGCATATTACTTGCATGGAATATAAATAAAACACTATTTTGGAATTGCCAAATAGTAGTAGGGAGATGAATTTATGGGATATAAACTTCTTTGTATCGATCTAGATGGAACCCTTTTACCTTCTAACCACCACATCAGCCATTACACCATTGAAACACTAAAAAAGGCTAATGAAAAAGGTGTAACCATTGTCATTAGTACTGGCAGGTCCTTTACCGATTCCTTAAGATTTGCAGAATTGATAGGAGTCAAGACTTACATAATAGCCGCAAATGGTGCCTATGTAAGGGAACAAGACAGTAATGATATTATTTATAAGAATATCCTTGATGAAGAATCTGTGTGGAAAATCATTGAAGTGTGTAGCAAATACAATATCACTCCAGGATTCCACACCATTGATAAGATCATTCATGGGGATGATTTTGGTAGGTTTATTGATATGCTGAAACAAAGGGCGAAGGATTTAGGCAAAGAACCTGTTATGCATACTGCCATATACGCCAAGGATCTTGATATGTGGAAGGAAATAATTGCCCAGGAAAAGGATAATATAATGAAAAGTGAGATTTATTTTGAGGATGCGGAAGTAATTAAAAAAATCAAGGAAGATTTACGTGCCCTTGATCAGTTAGAAGTTGTTGGCTCTTTGAGAGAAGAGCAAATGGAAGTAAATGCAAAGGGTACTTCTAAAGGGAGAGCCATTGAAATACTTTCAGGTCTTTTGAATATTAGACCCGAAGAAATCATGGCAATTGGTGATGGGGAAAACGATATCACAATGATTGAATTTGCTGGATTAGGTATTGCCATGGGCAATGCTAAGGATGCATTAAAGGAAATAGCTGATTATGTTACTGAATCCAATGATGAAGATGGAGTGGCAAAGGCCATAGATAAGTTCATTCTAAATAATTAGCCTTGGTATTGCCATGGGTAATGCAAAGGATAGATTAAAGGCTAAAGCTGATTATGTTACAGATACCAACAATGACCACGGTGTAGCAAAGGCAATAGAGAAGTTTGTACTAAATTTATAGAAAAAATCCCATTGATTTAAAGGTCAATGGGATTTTTCTTGCATATTGCTGGTTTATTGAGTTATTTTTAAATCTAAAGATACTTTTGCTTTTTCATAACGTTTCAGTACAAATATTATCAACACAGCGCTTATACATACAACTGAGGAAATTCTGTATAGATCAAAGATGGTTATTTTCTCTAATAATATTCCTCCCCCTATATTTCCAACAAAAGCTCCTAAACCTACCATGGCAAAGAAGAATGTCATGGCTGATGTTTTTACCTCTGCAACTGTGATGTTGTTGATATATTGTAAAGCTGCTAATAGGTAGAA
>CAYYRM010000269.1:0-3268 GCA_964474005.1 uncultured Eubacteriales bacterium | reverse complement strand
CCTTCGACGTAAGTATCCTTGAACTGGGAGACGGTGTGTTTGAGGTGCGTGCCACCAGTGGAAACAACCGCCTAGGTGGCGATGACTTTGATGAAAAAGTCATAGATTTCTTAGTGGCTGAGTTCAAAAAAGAATCAGGTATTGATTTAAGTAAGGACAAAATGGCTATGCAGCGTCTAAAAGAAGCTGCTGAAAAGGCAAAAATCGAATTATCATCTGTTACAACAACTAATATCAATCTTCCATTCATCTCTGCTGGTCCAGAGGGCCCAGCCCATCTAGATATTAATCTTTCTAGGGCTAAATTTAATGAGTTGACTGCTGATTTAGTTGAGGCTACAATGAAACCAACAAGACAAGCTTTAAAGGATGCTGGTTTAAATGCAAGCGGTATAGATAAAGTCCTTTTAGTAGGTGGGTCCACTAGGATTCCTGCGGTTCAAGAAGCCATTAAAAAAGAGCTTGGAAAAGAGCCAAGCAAAGGCGTTAACCCAGATGAAGTGGTTGCTTTAGGTGCTGCAATTCAGGCAGGGGTTTTAGCAGGTGAAGTTAAAGATGTATTGCTACTAGATGTTACCCCGCTATCTTTAGGTATTGAAACATTAGGTGGTGTTTTCACAAAGCTAATTGAAAGAAATACCACTATCCCAACTTCTAAGAGTCAAGTTTTCTCAACAGCCGCAGATAGCCAGACCAGTGTTGACATCCATGTACTTCAAGGTGAAAGGGAAATGGCCCAATACAATAAAACCCTAGGCAGATTTACATTAGATGGTATTCCACCAGCTCCAAGGGGTGTACCACAAATTGAAGTTACCTTTGACATAGATGCCAATGGTATCGTAAATGTTTCAGCCAAAGATAAAGGAACTGGAAGAGAACAAAAAATAACCATCACTTCATCCAGTGGCTTAAGTGATGACGAAATCGATAAAATGGTAAAAGATGCAGAAAAATTCGCAGAAGAAGACAAAAAACGTAAAGAGCAAGTGGAAATCAGAAACTCAGCAGATAACCTTATCTACAGCACAGAAAAAGCATTGAAGGATTTAGGTGATAAAGTTGATCAAAGTCAAAAGTCCACAGTGGAACAAAAAATTGCAGATGTAAAAAAAGCCCTTGAAGGTGAAGACACTGAAGCAATAAAACAGGCTTCTGATGCTTTAACTGAGGAGCTGCACAAGCTTTCAAGCCTTTTATATCAGCAAGGACAGCAAGAAGGTGAAGGTCACCAAGGTCAACCAGGTAATGATGATGACAATGTGGTAGATGCTGATTTCGAGGACATCTCTGATAAATAAGCCTCCAAGACTTGAAAATTACAACAAAAGATAAAGTCAAAGCACTAACTTGGTGCTTTGACTTTTTGTCCTAACTGTGATAAGTTTTTTGTGAATGTAAATTGTGTATGAACAGCGAAATTAAACAGAGGTGAGAGGCATGAGTAAGAGGGACTTTTACGAAGTATTAGGTGTCAAAAAAGATGCCAATCAAGAAGAAATAAAAAAAGCATATAGAACCATGGCTAGAAAATATCATCCAGACGTAAATCCTGGGAATCAAGAAGCAGAGACAAAATTCAAAGAGGCAAAAGATGCATATGAAACCCTATCTGACCCTCAAAAACGTCAATTCTATGATCAATTTGGCCATTCCGACCCAAACCAAGGATTTGGTGGTCAAGGATTTGGCGGTGGACAAGGTTTTGGAGGTTTTGAAGATATATTTGAATCTTTTTTTGGTGGTGGATTTGGCCAGACTGCCAGACGAGGTGGTCCATCTAGGGGGGCGGACTTACGCTACGACATCGAAATATCTTTTGAAGAAGCGGCCTTTGGTTTAGAAAAGGATTTAACCTTAGAAAAGCTCGCCAGTTGTGATGTGTGTAGTGGAACAGGTGCAAAAAGCTCAGCTGATATAAATACTTGTCCAACATGTAAAGGTTCAGGTCAGATACAATACACCCAAAACACCCAATTTGGAAGATTTGTAAATGTTAAAACATGTGGACACTGTAATGGAAATGGTACTGTTATAAAAAACCCCTGTCCTAGCTGTAATGGACGGGGTAAAAAGAACGCCCAAAAAACCATTAATATTAAGGTCCCAGCAGGTGTTGATGATGGTTCAAAGCTAAGGGTTTCCGGTGAAGGAGAACCAGGTGATAAAGGTGGTCCTCCAGGAGATTTATTTGTATTTATTCATGTTAAACCACATAGAATCTTTAAACGTCATGGTAATGATGTGGTTGTAGATGAGAGCATAAGCTATGTTCAAGCAGCTCTGGGTGTTGAAGTTGAGGTAAATACCCTAGATGGTAAAGCAAAGCTCAAAATTCCTGCAGGTACCCAAAGCGGCACATTATTTAAATTAAGGGGTAAGGGAATTCCTTACCTGAGGGGTACGGGCAGAGGTGACCAACACGTAAGAGTAAAGGTGGATATACCTAAACAAATCTCCGAAGAAGAAAAAAATCTACTTAGAAAACTGGCGGAAATTAGAGGGGAATCCATAGAAAATACCTCTAAGGGTATATTTGATAGGGTAAAAAATGCTTTTAAATAAATTATGGTAATAAAAGGAGTTGACCATTGTGGAGTGGTTGGAAATAAAGATCAACGCAGATCCCCAGTATTCAGAATTGATATGTGACTATATCCATGAGCTAGGGGTAGGTGGACTGGTTATTGAGGATCAGGAGACCATAGATAAATACATTGAAAGCAACGCATGGGATTATTACAGTGATGAAGTACACGTTTTAGAAGAGGGTGTAATAATTAAATGCTATTTACCCATAAATGATCAGTTAAATGACATCTTATCGGCCATAAGGGGATATTTAATTACCCTTAATAAAGAAGAGAATTTTAATGTAACAACCACTGAGATATCCCAGACACATTGGGAAAACCAATGGAAGCAATATTATAAACCCATACATGTAACTCCACAATTGGTGATTAAGCCTAAATGGGAAGATTACACTATTAAACCAGGTGAAAAAATAATAGAACTGGACCCAGGGCTAGCTTTTGGAACGGGAACACACCCAACCACAAACCTTTGTTTACGAAAGCTTACAAACCTAGTAAAAGAAGGGGAAACTTGCATAGATGTGGGATGTGGATCAGGAATACTTTCCATAGCCGCAGCTTTGTTCGGTGCAAAAGTGGTTGGTCTTGACATAGATCCCATGGCTGTAAAGACCGCTAAGGAAAATGTTGAGTACAATAAGTTAGACCACATGGTTGAAATAAAGCAAGGC
>CAYYRM010000268.1:0-3299 GCA_964474005.1 uncultured Eubacteriales bacterium | reverse complement strand
AGCAATAACCAGGATGTCTATGCTTAATTTAAGCTTTCTTTTAGCATCACCGTTAACCAGCTTTCTAAGAAAATCTGTTAACCGAAAAAATATTAAAACACTAAGGACCAAATAAACTATAAATAGTGCACCCCTAAAATTTATAAATAAATTCGTTAACAAAGTCATCCCCCCTAAAAAATCATCCCATAATAAGTATTCTCCAATGGCTATTGAACTCCTTTAATTTTCTATAAATTTTTAAGCACTGTCCCCCATGGACAGTGCTTTAGTCTAGTAATTCAACCCTAAATTAAATGCTTCTCTGTTCATTTCCTTGTATTTCACTGGAACATTATCCCTTATGGTTTCTTCCCATATCTTTGTATCTATATCCAATTGTTTTGCTAAAACACCTAAAAGAATTACATTTGAGACTTGCTTTTTCCCTAAAGATATTGCCTCTTGAATGGCATCTAATTCAATGGTTTTGTACTTATCCTTTAAGCTTTTCACTTCTTCATCTGGATATTCCACAGTTTCTTGTTGAACAGGAGTTGGATAGAACCTTTTTGTGTTCATTATTATAACCCCATTGTCTTTTAGTATGGCACTCCAACGCAGGGCCTCTAAAGGTTCCATGGCAAGCAATATATCACCTTCCCCAGATGGAATGTTGGGTGAGTAGATTTTTTCCCCAAATCTAACATTACCCCAAACCATACCTCCACGCTGGGATAAACCCACCACATCATTACTTTTTACGTCATAACCTGCTTTCATTGCCACTTGAGATATTATTCTTGTCATGAGGATCAGACCTTGACCACCTACACCACCTAATAAGATATTAGTTGTCAATTTTCTCATCCTCCCTATCTATTTTTTTGAATTGCTTTATGGCATTAACTGGGCATACTTGGGCGCAGACACTACAACCCACGCACATATCCTTATCAATGGAAGATTTCAGTTTATCAAAGCCTTCATAGGGTATCATCCTAAGGGGAGGACAATTGGTCCTGATACAGGCCCTGCAACTAATACATATTTTGGGATCCACATAGAAATGTGGCTCTTCGATATTATATTTTAGGGCACAGGGTCCATTAAGTACAACTATAGATAGACCATCATAGGCTAGCTCTTCTTTTATTAGCTTTTGTGCTGCCTTAAAGTCATATTGGTTTATCTCCTTTACCCGATCAAAACCTATACCATCTAAAAGACTTTTGATGCCAACCTTCATATCATCTCTTTCATTATAAAGCCCTGAACTGGCATTGGGTTGACCACCTGTCATGGCTGTGGTTCTGTTATCAAGCACTAATATGGTGATATTTTCACCCTCTTCTTTTTTATGAAGCTGGTTTATGATCCCAGGAATCCCCGAGTGGAAGAAGGTTCCATCACCGATAACAGCAACCAGAGGCTCTTTTTTGTTTTGCCTATTTAATGCTTTACGCATGCCCTTAATAATACCCATACTGGCACCCATACTTATAATGGTTGCAGATTTTTCAAAGGGTGGGAGCATGGCCAAGGAGTAACAGCCTATATCGCCAATTACCATCACCTTTGCCTTCTTTAAAATATCAAAGGTTGGCCTATGGGGGCATCCTGTGCAAAATAGGGGTGGCCTTTGAACCGTTTCCACAAACCTTGGAAGAAATGGCTTTTTATCCTTTAGAACTCCTGCCCTATGTAAGCCGTCTTCTAAATCGTGGATATCTATTTCCCCTGTAAATTCGAAATATTTCTTCCCTTCACAATCTATACCCATAAGCTTTAGCTCGTTTTCTATAAAGGGCATCATTTCTTCTAATACAATAACTTGCTTGTACTTACTTGTTATCTCTTTAGCTTTTTTTTCATTGATTGGGTAAATCAAACCCAGCTTCCAGATGCTTACATCTGGGTCAAGTTCCTTTAAAGTGTTATACATTAGCCCTGAAGTGATAACTAATGTATCAGTACCCTCTTTGTGTTCGTGTATGTTAAGGTGGGTTTCATAGCTTTCAGATTGGAGTTTTACAAGTCTTTCTCTCATAAAAAGCTGTGCTTTTCTAGACCCTGGTGGTATCATGCAATATCTATCGATATTGTCAATGATTCCCTTTGGTTCTACTTCTTTTCTTTCTTCCACATTTACAATGCTACGTCCATGACAAAGTCTACTGGTAATCCTGAGCATCATTGGAATTTGAAATTCTTCGCTGATTTCAAGCCCCTTTTTAGTGAAATCCTTTGCCTCTTGGCTATCTGAGGGGTCTAGGATTGCCATATTGGCAAACTTTGCAAAGATACGGTTGTCTTGCTCATTTTGGGAGCTGGCAAGACCGGGGTCATCCCCTGACACCAGAACAAATCCACCCAGTAAAGGTGTTTGGGTAAAGCTCATCAGTGGGTCAGCCGCAATATTTACTCCAACATGCTTCATAACCGCCATGGAGCGGACCCCTGCGAAAGATCCACCTATGGCCACCTCTAGGGCAACCTTTTCATTTGTGGAAAACTCAGAGTAAACCTCTTTGTCAAATTCCCTGAGCTTTTCCACCACCTCAACTGTGGGGGAACCAGGATAGCTGGCTGCAATTACACCCCCAGCCTCATAAAAACCTTGGGCAATGGCTTCATTACCCGTCAATACTCTTTTCTCCATCTTCATACCTCCTCGAATTTGGATATTTTTAGTATTTACTAAAATTTATGATTATAATCTTAGAACCATCGTCTAACATTCTGCTTGTATTCTAAATAAGTAGGACCGAATTTCTTTTCCATGACAATCTCCTCATTTAATATTATCCTTAAGTGAAATGCCACGGCACAAAAAAAAGCGTAAATAAGCAGTGACATGGTCTGATAATAAAAAAATATTCCTAGTAAAATTGATACTACCCCTACGTACATTGGATTTCTTGTATATTTGTAAGGCCCTTTTATAACCAATGCCTTGGGAGGATCAATGGGGGCAGGAGTACCTTTTCCATGGTAAGAAAAATACCAGAAACTAAGAAGTAGCAAAAATGCACCATAGACAGTAAGGGGTATGGATAGTAATTTCAATGTGGGTAAATTCAGTTGATAAATCTTTACATCAGAATTGATAATAAAGTAAGGAATTACAACAGCCACAACACCAGGAGCTAACAATAAGAAAACTAGGGATTTAACATACACCATCTAAATTCACTCCCCTTTGATTTAGATTATTTATACATTTCAGTTATTTCTCTATGTTATATATTCAACATATAATCTATCATCCCTGCTCAGGGGTCAGGCTTTAATAATTTAATTACTAAATTATTAAAGCC
>CAYYRM010000267.1:0-3305 GCA_964474005.1 uncultured Eubacteriales bacterium | reverse complement strand
CAAACCCAAGCTCAAAGGCACCAACAAGTGGTGCTATCTCAAATGCTACAACAGAGCTTTATAACCCAAGAAGAGAGAGAAGTATTTGCAAATTAACAAGAGGTCACCCATTTATTGGGTGACCTCTTAGATTAATCTATCATATACTCAAGGGAAAAATCCTTCCCACTGATCCTCTTAAACAAGTCATTATATCTATGGAGACCCGATGGCTTAATAACTTCATCAACTAAGAACTTACCAAACTCCAAGGGTTTTTCAAAAATCTTAGCGTCAAATCTTTCCTCAAAAACCTTAGACAACATTTCACAGGTAACATCCCCCATGAAATAGTTATGATAGTAGATGGGGTGTGTGGTGTGGTGAATTAAAAATGCCCAAGGGGGTTCCTGGCCAAAAGGCTCCTCATTTAGTACCTCTTTTCGGGTTTTCCAGTATAGCTCATAAATATCGTCAAGGGTTTCCACATCATTTTTGTAGAAGGCATGGTCAAAAAAGATAGTGTTTATTGTCCTTAAGGAATTAAGTTTTTTATACTCACTTAACATGGCAAACTCTTTATCCACCTTTTCTTTATCAGTAAAAAACTTACCATAAAATTCTGGCTGATACAAAAATCCACCAAATAAATTAGCGATACCTTCGGTAACTATTCCACTAATACCCATGTTTAAAATCAACTCATCGGGATCCTTTAAGAATGAATGAACAGCATGACCAGTCTCATGCAAAAGAACACCATACTCATTGAATTTGTTTTTCACGTTAGCTAAGATTCTAGAATCCATACCAGTATCAATGGTAAAGTTATAGCCCCATTCTGACTTATTGGCCCTTGGGAATATATCATAAGTAATATTGTATTTAGAAATATCAAAGCCAAAGGTGTCAAAAAGCTCTTTGATATTTGAGTAATAATTAGTCATATCCACAGAAGAATCCAAAGATGGGGCAATCTTAGAATTTATGTACCCCTCATCCCAAGGCATAATAACATCATCATTTAAAAACTCTTTAGCATACCTTGTCCTTACCTCTGCCATTTTTGGTAGTAAGGTATGAAGTTGTGGTAACCAGCTATCAAAGGTATCTTTATCCAGCTCATTTCTCTCTAACATATAAGCTATAAAATTCTCAGAACCATACTTTTTAGCATACTCTTTTCGAAGCTTTACAAGTTCAATAAACCCAGCATCAACTAAGGGCTTGTTAATTTGATTTCTAGCAAAAAAAGCAGCCTTTCTACGCTCTCTGTTTTCGTCACTGGTCATAACTTGGGAAAGCTCCACAGAAGAAACCTGTCTACCCTCAAAGGTATACCTAAAAGTATTTAAAACCTTAGAAAGCTCATTGACTTTTTTCTTGATCTCTAAATCCAGTTGATTTAAATCCTCTGATAAATGATAGGAACTAAAAGAGTTATACATAATTTCAACCCTACGTTTATCAACAGGGTCTAAATCAAGCTCCATGGCCTTACAAATCTCCCCGTATAAATCTTTGTTTTTGTAAGCCTCACTAAGCTTTCTGTAGTTCTCTTCCACACCAAAATCATAACCCACGGTGTACAAGGTCCAACCCAACTTACTTTGCTCCACCCGAAGCTTATTCAACTCCTGGGCAATTTCATTAACCTTACCAATTTTACTCAAAACATCCACCTCCTTAAGTAAATTATACTGTAATCGAAATATTTTACAAGAGAAAAATAAAAGATCACAGTAAGAAACCTACGGTTTTAGGAGTAGGGGTTTCGCCCTGAGTAAATTAAATACGGGCCCTACGGGCTTACGACTCTCACAGACTACTATATCGGGTCCTACGGGCGCTACGCACTTACGTTGGCATGTTGGCAGCTACAACACAACCCCCGTAGCCCAATGCTTTAGCGTTGGGGCCGACCCAAGCTGGTTAAACAACCCAGTAGAAACCTACGGTTTTGGAGTAGGGGCTTTGGCATGAGTAAATTAAATAGAGGCCTACGGTCCAGACTACTATATCGGGCCATACTGGCGCTACGCACTTACGGTGCCAAGTGATGTGAGTAGTAGAGTTGTTTTATTATTTAAATCTCCTACGCTTTTTGCCCTTATTTTGCGAAATATAGTGTGAAAAAAAAACCTCAACACTAACCTCCACTAAAAAGCATCTACACTAAATAAACCTCCACTAATTTATTGCTACCCTTTCAAAATGAACATGCATCCGTGAAATCCGCGAAATCTCTTTTAAAATCCGTGTTAACAAAAAAAGGTTTACTCCAGTTCCAAATAAATGCTAAGTGGTGGTGAATGTTAAACAAAATTATCATATAATTGCAGGATTCACACAAACTAAATAGAATAGAATATTAGAATTAAAAGATATAAAGGAGAGTATGTAATGACTAAAAAAGTAATATTTTTTGACGTTGATGGAACACTGATAGAGTTCTTAGGAGGATTAGAGAGTCCACTTGAAACAACTGTAGAAGCCATTAACAGACTTAAGAAAAAAGGACACATTGTGGTGGTAGCCACAGGAAGGCCAAAATCATTTATTCCCCGAGAAATACTTAAGCTTGATTTTGATGGATATATCACTTCAAATGGTGCAGTGGTAGAAGCCCATGGGGAGATAATCAGTGAGATAAAGGTGGATAGAGATACACTCCATAAAGCAGTTGAGATGTTTAAACAAGAAAAAATAGAATATATCCTAGAAGGCTATGAAAAATCGTATTTTTCTAATCTAGAATCCCGAGAATCCAAAAACTTTTATGAAGTCTTTGGTGTTCCAAAAGAAAACATAACTGATGATTGGTCCTTAGAAGAAATAGAGACAAATAAGTTAGTTGTAACATTGAATAATGAAAGACAACTAGAGAAATGCAAAGAACTATTGGGAGAAGAATTCGTATTTATGCAGCACCCAGGTGCACTATCCTATGACGTCTACCTTAAATCATGTACCAAAGCCGATGGAATTTTCGAATACTTAAAACACACAAAAATGGATATCAAAGATACCTATGCATTTGGGGATGGAATAAACGACATAGAAATGCTACAAACAGTGGAAAACGGTATAGCCATGGGGAACGCAAAAGATGAAGTGAAAAAGGCAGCAAAATACGCCACCGATGACGTTTACTCCCATGGTATTATCCATGGGTTAAAGAAAGTGGGACTACTATAGCTAGAACTTTATGAAGGGAGGCCATACAAAGTGGTAGTAACTGTACTAATTGAAAATTACTATAAACACCACGATAGAAAACTAAAATGTGAACATGGTCTCTCGTTACAGATTGACCATAAAGGAAC
>CAYYRM010000266.1:0-3338 GCA_964474005.1 uncultured Eubacteriales bacterium | reverse complement strand
AACATTAAAGTTTGAGTTTACTTTTGGGTCTTCAACTTTTCCCATACTATTAGGGTCAAAAAGCTTTGAGTTATCCATATCTTCATTTTCTCCACTGTAAAGCTTAGAAATAAGGATTTGCTCCTTTTGGGTTGGTTTATCCATGCGAAGAATCTTTTCTTGTAATAATTTATTCTGAGATACTGTCAACTTATCTCTAACTTCTCCCACCAGTTCTAATGCACCTAGCCTGTGTAGTTCATGTTTACTTTCTAACATTCTATTAATAGAAAATATTAGGCTTTCTAACTTCAACCCTAGTAAAATTTTAATGGCAGCCTGCCTTAAAGAACCAGACTTTAAAGCCAAAATCCCTTCAACCTTCTCAATCTCTTGAGTATCTAGCTCCATTTTCTTAATTCTGTCTAAGGCCTTCTCCCTATTTGACATACTTTTATCAGATAACATATCAAACAAAAATTGCCTCTGGCTCTTTCCCTTTTTGGGAATAATGAAGTTCTCAATTAACTGCCCTCTTATTTCAGGACTAAGTACATCCTTTAAGGCAATGAGCTCCTCTATTAGCTCTGTATCTTTATCATAGGCCATAAGATAGATCATTTTCCTTGCTATAAGATCAGAGTTTAAGGTTATTTTATACCATTTAAAGACCTTAGAGTAAAAGGAAACCTCCCTTTGGGGCATTTTAATAAGCATCTCTTTAAAAAGATTAAAATGTCTTTTCCTTTCACTCTTATCCTTTAACACAGGGGTTTTATTAACCACAAGTTTAACAGAATGCTTCCCTGTTTTGTTATCATATAACCATTGACCTTGACATTCATAGGTGTAGTTTTGTAAAACCCAGTATTGCAATTCACTATCCCTTTCACCTAGATATCCTTGGGCAATTTTAAATCGAAGCTCTTCATTTTGACTTTGATTCAATAAGTACAGTGCTGTAATTTTTTGGTAGTCCTCACCCTTTTGTAAAACATCGGTAACCTTTTCATAGAGGTCCTTTTCTTCCCTGACCGCAAAGGCCCATAGGGCCATATATAGCTTATTAACATCATTGCCATTGATATAGCTTTCCGTGATGGCATTATCAGCTAGACATTCATGGGCATATTCCATGCATTGCTTAACAACTTTTGAGTCAGCGGACTCAAACCCCAATCCAGTCCAAACATCCAAGGCCCTAACCACAGAGCTATATCTTGTTAAGTTATTGTCTAAAATAACCTTTAACATGTATGTGGATGCCTCAATGGTACCCTCATCCATGTTTTCAACAATACTTTGTCGTAAACCCTCCTGCAACTTTGCAGCCACAAGTAGCTGCCCCATAACCTCATACAATTTTGTATTATGACTTTTAAAAATCCCTCTAATTATCCATGGTGATAAAAGGGCGGTATTGTTATCTCCGAATATTATACTGCGTAAAGCGTCTATTACCTCTTGATTGTTTTTATCTATTTCATATGCAATAATTTCACTTACACTGTGGTTAAATACGGGATAGTTAGGTATTGTTAGGTAATCCATTAGGGAAAAATCATAGCGGTAAATTTCCAAAAGACCACATAGCTTATCAATGATTCCATTGGTATGTTGATTTAGATCAGTTGTCCTAAATGGTCTTCTAAAGTAACCGTCGGTGTATGGATATTCTAGTTTGTGGGATACAATGTACCTGAAAATATCCCCACCTTCTTGCCCCAAAAGCTTATCAGCCACCTTACAAAGGGGGTCAAAGTAAATAAGCTCATCTTGTTCAGTGCCAAAAATCTTCTTTATGGCACCCTTCATCTTGTTACCCGATACATAGGTGTTAAGACCTATGGTTATGAGATAATAATAGTTATATCCAGTGCGGAATTGACTATTTTTATAAATCTCAATTATATTCTTAGCTATGGCTTTTTCCATATAACCTAGACCAGACCTCTTTTTATCAAGTTCATTGTAATACTCATTTAAATCTTTTTCTTTAACGGCCACTACGGTCACTCCTTACCATATTCTACCTGCAAGCATAGTTAATCTAACAAATGTCACCACATCACCATCAGCCAAATCCAGTGGCAGATCTAAACCTTCCACCTCATCATCCCCCCAAAAAACCTTATAAAGTCCATCTTCATATGCCAAAAGGGCTGTGGTTATTGCATCCTTCAAGTCTGCCTTATTATCATTGTATTTTGTTCCAAAACCAACTTTACCAGTGGTACTTTTCAGTTCAATTTCAGATTCAGTTAAATAGCTAACAAAGGGGGTATCAGTTTTCGCTATGTTATACTCCTCTACCCTTAGACTGACAATGTACGTTATAAGTTCCCGTAGGGTATTTACTTCAGTGTTTATCACAAACTCTTTTCTTGTTATATAATCCTTCTTTTTTCCAAGACCCTTCACTGTTATATAGATTTTCATCCCTATCCCCCTATGAATATATTTTGTAATTAATATTCAACCAGTTTCTCAAAATACCTTCTTTCTAGATTGTACCTTATGTTTTTGACAACTCTATGTCGGAGGTAAAAAAGTAAAGCTCAGTACTTATATAAGCACTGAACTTCTGAGAAGCTTTTAGTATTTAATTGAATAAACACTGTATTTGAAATTTAGCACTAGACCATTTTTCTCAGCTGTTTTTTGTGAAGGAATGTTCTTTTCGTAGCAATCCCACCATGGTTTTATCCCTTTTTCTCTAAAAGTTTCCAATAGATTCCTTGTCAAAGATGCTGCCAGACCTTGTTTTCTATAATTCTCAAGGGTTTCAACGCCTATGGCCTGTATATTATCATAGGCAGAGCTAGATATGGCAAAGCTGACTATATTATCATCTAAAACTTTTGCAAAACCATGGCCATGATTTAGATAATTCTCAGCAGTTCCCCACCATTCTTTTAAATAATTCAATATAAAATCTGCATTATTAACATTTCCAGCCGAAATGGAAGAAATAAACTCTCCATCTATTATAAAAGCAGATTCCAATGGATCAATTTCAGTTTGATTATGGCCAGGTAGTTTATACACAAACTGTGTAAATTCTTCTATTTTTCTATCCTTTAAGATATCCTTAGCTATTTTTGACAAACCTTCATCATCAAAGGAAAAATCAAAGGAATCAGCCTTACCTTTTAGAAATTCTTTAGCCGTTGTATCTATAAAGTCTTCAAGACTGTTATGTAATATGCTTTCAGTAAAATCACCCATGAATTGAAACCCCCTTTGCCCTTGGTAATAAACTATGGCAGCCTTCGGGTTTTCCAAATTATCAACCCATACTTCACCAGGATTGTTCCCCACTAAAACCCCAGCGAAACTCATATCACTTTTGCTGTTAA
>CAYYRM010000265.1:0-3349 GCA_964474005.1 uncultured Eubacteriales bacterium | reverse complement strand
CCAGGATTGTTCCCCACTAAAACCCCAGCGAAACTCATATCACTTTTGCTGTTAACTATACTTTCAGCGAGTTTTTCATCTCGTTTTTCTACTTTATACATTCAATATCACCCCTACTGTGCTTAAAATACTATAAAACACTGCTACTCACGGAAAAATAACTATCCATGGATTTACTGGTGGATCTACTTAAAAACCATCATACTTTTTTCCCTAGAACAGCTTCTTGTACTTCCCAGCCTAAATCCCATACATTGGAGTCTTGATTAGCCATTATTATTACCACCATATCATTTTCTGGGTAATAATTCATTACACAACTAACTCCAGTGTTGATCCCGTCCTTTTGGATATAAAAAATCTTTTCATTGTCATTTCTAATAAAGAACTGGAATCCATAGCCCATGTATTGAGTAACCTTTCCATACTTTTTATAAAGCTCTTTAGGTTGAAAGATTTCTTCGGTATGCTTTGAAGAAATTAGTTTTCCACCCCTCAGACTTCGAATAAATAAATCCAAATCTTCAACAGTGGTCAAAGCTCCTGCATCCGCTGATCCCACAAATGGGTATGAGTATATATTCTTCTTATACCCAACTACGTTATCCTCATTGTCTAAAAGCGATGCATAATGCTCAGCAGCATTTTCCACTATCCCATCCATGGAGTAAAAGTCTGTATTGTTCATCCCTATGGAAGCAAAGATACTCTCTTTTACATACTCCCTATAGCTTTTACCAGTTACTTTTTCTATAACTAAACCCAGAAGGATATACGCACAGTTGTTATACCTGCACCCCTCACCTGGTTTAAAGTTAGGCTCTTTGTGGATAAACTGGGGTAAGTGATCTACAGTTTCCTTTATAGAATAATTAGGTTTATCCTTCCAAATCTCTTCATAGCTTTCCCCTGCTTCTTCATCGGCGTCATCGGCTATACCAGATGTATGTGTCAAAAGGTGGTAAAGTGTAACATCTTTGCTAATCTTTGATTCCCCTATATTAACTATATCTAATAGTTTGTCATCTAAGGCAACAAGTCCTTTATCCACAAGCTGTAAAACCGCAACGGCTGTAAAAATCTTGGTAATAGAAGCTGTATCAAATTTTGTATCTAACCTGTTAGGTATCTTAAAGCCCCTATGAGCTAAACCATATGCCTGATGATAAATTAGCTTTTCTCCAACCTTTACAAAACCTACCCCTGAGAAATTCTCAGTAGAAACATACTTAGTAAAAACATCGTCAATCTGCTTTTTTAGATCCATTTCAATCACCACTTTCTAAATCGGTTTTTCTTAAATACATTATATAAAAGAATCCTTAGTGTATATATATCAAAAACCATTATAATCATTTTCGATACTTAAAAAACACCCGCCTTCTCAAGGGAAGCCACTGAAAAGCCCTTTATTTTAAAACTGCTCAAAAGCCTTCAGATTCTAGGCACAAAAAATCCCATCACCAGATCGTACATGTAATACGTGGGGATGATGGGATTTGGTAGTAACAACGAAGATGATGGTTTTTTATTAGTCTTTTATCAATGCAAGAATTATTTATAAGCTTTGCTGCTATAAACAATCCTTTTGATACTATGCACCGATAGATAAAAATCCTTAGCTAAATCCTCTATCTTAGAACCTGAATCGAATTTTTCACATATGATGATATTACGCTGATTTAAATACTCCCTGCTACCTGTGCACTCTCCCCAGCTCTTCTTAATACCATCAGCTTTTGGTATATACAAAATTTTCCCTTGAACATGTTTTTGAATCTCCTCTAATAGTTCAACTGGCAATACCTCTTCGGCTTTAACATAACTCATTTCTCGATTCCTCCTTATTATTTTGAAAATTTATAAGAAGGTAATCCTAGTTAGTTAACCCGATAAAGCCATTTTGCACTGCTATATTTCAAATAGCTACTATTCACATATTAAGCTTAATCATCTATTCCACCCCAAATCAAAATATGTATATAAAGATTATAGCATTTTATTAACGTCTTATGGCAACTATGGTTAATGTTTAATATATTGTTAATTTTTATCTAAAAAAAAGTTTAAATAATCTTAAAATATGGTATTATTGTGTTAATATAAACTTATTATACGAGGGGGAAGGTTAATGAGTAATAATGAAATACGAGAAAAAGAAAATATCACTTGGGGGGTAAGCAATGATAACAGCAAACTCTTTAAGGTAGTATTAAAATCCCTTGGTTTTACTATACTTACAGTGGTATTATCTGTAATCTTTGTACTTGGACTTGTTGTTATGATCATACCGTCAAATATGGAAAATAGCACTGATATAATTCTTCTTTCAATTGTCATAGGTGGAATCTTTGCTATGTTTATGTGTACCCTTACAATTTTAGACAGGTTAAAAAAATAAATTAAAAAGCTAAAGCATATCACACTGCTTTAGCTTTTTTTGATTAACTTTATATCATTACTGTGTCTAATTTAGACAATGGCTATCTTTTGAATGAACTCAACATTTACTAATTCTATTTTCCTAACCTTACCCTCCAACTCAACTTCCATCCAATTACCGTTTAGGCTTATGATTTTCCCACTGACAAATTGGTCTAAGGTATTGATGTTACATTTTTCTCCTATATACTTTTTTAGTAATTCATTATTCATATAAGCACCCCTTCTCTTTTTCAATATTTTAGTAGCCACCGTATGACGCTTTTTCTTTTTAAATAAGGGCAAAATAACAAAAAGAAAAATAAAAATGGGCAAAAACCAAACATAAAACATTGGATACAGAAAAAACACCACCCCTCTATCTCTAAGCCCCCATAGACCAAATTTTGTATGTTTTAATTATATCACTGAATTAATGGTTTGTAACGATGAAATCAAACCTCGCCAACTTCTTTAAACATCACCACCACTTGCACCACTAACCACGACTTACACCACTTTGATAACCATTAGTGGTCTGAAACCTAAATCTTATATAACCACGGGAACGATTAATTGGTGAGCTGATGCTGGTTCTTATATTTATTGTTTTTAGTTATAGTACGCTTTTTGCTTTTGTTAGTGAAATATAGTGTGAAAATTTTTTATGTTTTCCTTTCCACTTTCCAACTTTCCAACTTTCAGAATAAAAAACCCCATTTATAAAGATAATATTTAAAAAGGTTACTAATACATTCTGAGGGAGGTTATGTAAATGGCGAAGAATAAATACAAGGAAAAGCATATGTCAACACCTGTGGAAAATCATGACACAGCAGCTTGGGCCAATGTAAATGAAATAAAACCAGTATCCCATGTAAACATCCCCGATGAAGTACAAATAAGAAATGCCAAAGAATATGTAGAT
>CAYYRM010000264.1:0-3414 GCA_964474005.1 uncultured Eubacteriales bacterium | reverse complement strand
CACCACTGTTTTCAAACCTTTATTTCTGGTAGGTGTTGTTTGCTATCTTAGTTATGGGGAAAGTATCGTAGTATGTGTTTCTAGATTTGTTAACATAAAAAGAAAATGAAATAGCCACCATTAAATGTCTGCGCCCATACAAGGTACGGCCCCTACACACTATCCTTTACCGTCAATCTGTAGCCCATGCTTTAGCTTGGGCGGTTTGAAGTTGTGGGGAACACGGATACCACTGTAAAGGCTTTCACAGACACCACTGTTTTCAAACCTTTATTTCTGGTAGGTGTTGTTTGCTATCTTAGTTATAGGGAAAGTATCCTAGTATGTGTTTCTAGATTTGTTAACTTAAAGAGAAAATGAAATACCCACCATTAAATGTCTGGGCCCTACACTCATCATCTGTGGCAGGTCTACTCAGAGCCAACGGCTCCTAATCAGAAGCCAACGGCTTCCTAATCAGAACCAAAGGTTCCTAATCAGGAAACTTTCTAGTTTCCCTACTCCGCCCTTTAAATCCTTTAGATCCGTGTTGATCCGTGGCAAAATAAATAGAGACCCACAAAACCAACCACCACTTGCACCACTTACCACCATCTACACCACTTTGATAACCATCTGAGGCTTTAAGATAAAAACCTTATCACACTATATTTCACTATAAAGTACAAAAAGCATACGAGAATTTTAGTTCATTTTGTATGTCAGGGCGACACAAGGTACGGCCCCTACACTGATCATCTGTGGCAGTCTAATCAGAGAATGTAAATTCTCCTAATCAGAGCCAACGGCTTCCTAATCAGAACCGAAGGTTCCTAATCAGGAAACTTTCTAGTTTCCCTACTCCGCCCTTGACAGGTTTGCTCAGAAGCCAACGGCTCCTACTCAGTCAATACTCTGCCCAGCAATTCCCTAAAATCCTGGGGCAGCTTGCTCTTAAAGTTTAGCTTTGTCTTATATATTGGGTGCTCAAAGGATAAAGAAAATGCGTGGAGGGCCTGTCTCTTTATGTATTGACTTTGTGTGTTATAAAGGGTATCCCCCACTAGACCATGTCCTAAGGCCTTTAAATGAATTCTAATCTGATGAGTACGGCCTGTCAACAGTTTTAATCTTAACAAAGTATTACATTTATAACGTCTAATAACATTATAAGTTGTAATAGCCTCTTTTCCTTGGGGAGAAATCATTTTTTTCCCTGGTACATCTAAGATAGGAAAATCTATGATTCCTTTATCATTTTCCACATGTCCCTGGGCCAGTGCCAAATACTCTCTGGTTATTTCCCTTTTCTCCAATTGTTCAGCCATCATCCTATGAATATTTGATTGCTTTGCAAATAGTACAAGACCAGAAGTTTCTCTATCTAATCTATGCACTGGATGTATGCCCCATTTTTCTCCCTTAAAATTCCTATAATACATCAAGCCATTGGCCAGGGTTTCTCTTCTTTCCCCATGAACTGGATGGACCAACATATTGCCACTTTTATTTAATACAATTAAATACTGGTCCTCATGGATTATGTCCAAAGGGATAAAGTTAGGTTCTATATCTGTGGTTTCTTCTAGAAATATCTCCACTAAATCCCCTTTTACCACTGGATGTGTTACCCCTTGCAGCAAACCATTAATATAGACTTTTCCCTCTGATTTAATTCTACGGTACTCCCTTCGGGATATGCCGTATTTTTTATATAGGTCATCTTTGATGGTAGTTTCTTCAACTTTAAATGAGTATTTTGTGGACATTGATAACATACTCCTTTTTGTACATCTAATCTGCACATTATAAACTTGGGCACATATAATGGTTTTGAGAGCTGATGATTTAATTTTAACATAAACTAAAAGAAGGTGACATGTTATGGCAGGAAAAATAAAAAATATATACCCAGGTGGTAACACTTCCCAAGGTTTTTATTCCTTTTATGAAAATGTACTATCTGGCTTAGACCGAGTTTTTATCTTAAAGGGAGGACCAGGTACAGGCAAATCATCCATGGTCCGTAAAATTGGAGAAAAATATTTGGCTAAAGGCTTTGATATAACCTATCTACACTGCTCTTCAGATAATAATTCTTTAGATGGTGTGATTATTGATAATAAAATCGCCATTGTGGATGGTACAGCTCCCCATGTAATAGACCCTAAGTTGCCAGGTATTGTGGATGAAATAATTAACTTAGGTGAGTGCTGGGATAGAGATAAACTTATTCCTTATAAAAATGAAATAAGTGAGATGAGATCCCAGATTACCCTTCATTATAAAAAAGCCTATGATTTTTTTCATCAGGCTAAAATTGTCCATGATGATTGGGAACAGATATATTTAAGTGAGATGGATTTCGTAAAGGCAGATGAAGTTACTGAAAATCTTATTAATCTAATTGTGGGAAGTAAAAAGGATGATGGTCCTGCCAAAAGGTCAGATATGTTTTTTGGTGCCATCACACCCAATGGCTCTGTTAACTTCTATCATGAACTTACTGAAGATATTGGCATGAGATTTTTTGTCAAAGGAAGACCAGGCACTGGCAAATCCACCATGATGAAAAAAATAGCCAATGCAGCCTTAAATGCAGGCTTTGATACCGAGGTTTACCACTGTGCCTTTGATCCTCAAAGCGTTGATATGGTTATCATCCCAAAGCTTGATGTGGTTATTTTAGATGGAACTGCACCCCATGTTTTTAATCCCCTAAGACCCATGGATATCCTTGTTGATATGTATGCCCTTTGCTTGCCCATGGATATTGATAAAAGGCGTAGGGATGAAATTGATGCAGTGGCTAAGAAGTATGATGAGCTATTTAAGCAAGGTTTGCCCCACATAAAGGAAGCAAAAAAACTACACATTGAAATAGAAAAATACTATATTGAAGCCATGGACTATACAAAGGTAGAAGAACGACAAAGATATATAGAAGAAGAGATAGATAAATACTTGAGCTAATAAAAACACTTAAAAAGGAGTATGAAGCCAAAAGCTTTCATACTCCTTTGTTTGGTTTGTCCTTAGTTACTTTACTTTAGCCCAATCTTAGATTTTCTCCCATTACTTTTTTCCAATTTCTTCTGGTGTTTTTTTGTGGTCTTTAGGGGTTTTTCTTTCTTTACTTGTGGTCTTTTTTCTGCTTTTATTATGTAATACCCTAAATGTTCTATTACCTGTGCCCCTCCAAATACTGATTTAAATTTATTTTTATACCAGTTGGGGTTTTTTACCACAAAACACATGGTACCACCTAACCTTAGCATTTTATAGCCTTCTTCAATGAACTCCTTGGCCACACCATAGTCGGTATGGTATGGGGGATTAGAAAGTATTGTTTCGTAGTAATTTTTTCTCTCTATTTCTCTAAAACTATAATTTGGTACAAATTCCTCTAGATCTAGTACTCCGTTATTTTTGGTT
>CAYYRM010000263.1:0-3419 GCA_964474005.1 uncultured Eubacteriales bacterium | reverse complement strand
AAGGGCAGCATCATTAACACAAAAAATGATGTAACTATTAAGGGACTTTTGAAAGGAGGTGAAAAGATGAAGATAGCAACGAATCTATTAGAGGCACTTATACCAACAAATAGCAATAATTCAAATACTGAACAAGGTTCAATGTTTCCAATGCTGTTTGCTAAGTTTACGACTACATCTAGCACAATTAGTGATGAATCAGAAGACACCACTTATATTTTAGACCCACAATTGATGGTGGGGATTATGGGTAAGATTAACAATATTCTAGAGCTTGTTGAAGACCAAATTCCCCAAAATGAATTGGCAGCAATTTTGGCTACAGGGAATGAAGCAAAAATTGACATACAACAATTATTGTTGGCCCTAGAAAAATTTCAGACCCAAGCCCAAAGTCTATCGGGGAATATTGATGCAATTGCTGATAATAAAGATTCTACTGAGTTGTTACAAACTATTGCAAACTTAACAGAAGAAATTAAGGAAATGGTTGATCTTACAAAAATAAAGGATGAGGGTAAAGTTTTGGAAACTGCCTTTCTCACAAAAAAGAGTACTAATCTTAGCATGGTAGGTAAATTAGAAGTGAAGTCAGTGGCACAAAACTCCATTAATCAAGGATTATCACTTTTTTACGGAAAGAATAGCAAAGGAAGTACTCCACTTAATCTTGATACAGTGGTTGTGGTGGAGCCTAAAGAAGTAGCTGAAGTAGATGGGGACTTAAATGATAACATAAACCTAGCTAATTCTTTAAAAACAGAAGTGATGTCTAAACCCCAGTTTGTGATGGAAGTTGATTTACAAAGTCATGAAACAAATATTAATAATCTAACTGAGAAAATCAAAGAAATGCTTGTACCCCAAAGCTTTAAAGTTCTTCAAATGGGAGATATTACCACTTCAACCTTGAGGCCATATCCTAAAGAATTAGGAGAAGTAAATGTACAATTAGAGCTTATCAAAGGTCAGTTGAGTATAAAGATAATGGCAACAAATGAAAATGCCTACAACTACCTAAATAATAACGCTAAAGATCTAGTACAAAACATCAACAATAACAATAGTTTTTCTGAGGTAACCGTTGATTTTTACATGGGAGACACAGCAGAAGGTGGAAAACAGGATTCTCAATTTGAACAATTTTTAAAGGGTACTAAGAGGGTTGTAAAGGAAGAAGTTGTTGAAGAACAAGATGTAATAGAAATAAAAACAAGTAATTACAACTACAAGATTTAGGAGGTGAAAAAATGCCAGTTAGTAATATCAATAATACATATACAAATAACAATCAGCAAAATAGAAATACCAGTGGAGTAATGGGACAAGAAGACTTTTTGAAAATCTTTGTGGCTCAAATGCGATATCAAGATCCCCTATCACCTACAAATGACAAAGAATTTATGTCTCAAATGGCACAGTTTAGTACATTGGAACAGATGGTTAATCTAAATACTAAGATTTCCAATCTGTCTTTCCTGTTAGCCACAGGTTTTGATTCAACCAATGCCTTTAACATGATAGATAAGGTAGTGGAAATAGATATTGGAAAAGATGAACCAATAAAAGGGGTAGTTGATAAAGTACTACAAAAAAATGGAGAATTCTTAGTTGAAGTTAAAGGAGTATTGTATAGCCTAACTCAAATCCTTTCAGTTACAAGAGGTGAGAATAATGGCGAAAATTATTAATCCAATACTTTTGAACCATACAAACACAAGCCCAAGGCCAACTAAAAACAATCCACAAGCCTTAGGTGCTTTCAACAGCGTATTTAAGCAGGAGTTAGCCAATATAACCATTTCAAAGCATGCTCAACAACGGATTGAAAATCGCGGAATACCTATAGATGAGCCAACATTAGGAAAAATCAGTGAGGCCATGGACAAGCTTTCCCAAAAGGGTGGAAAGGACTCCTTAGTGTTTATCGATGAAGTGGCATATATAGTAAACCCTCAAAAGAAAATCATAATTACAGCTGTGGACAAAAGTAACCTACAGGAAAATGTTTTTACAGGTATTGATAGTGCAATTTTCATATAATCGGCTGGACCTATTCATAGGAGGCTGAGTAGGCACTGAATGACAGATGTGCCTACACTAAATAAAGGAGGAATATTAATGTTAAGGTCATTATTCTCTGGAGTTAGTGGTTTAAGAAACCACCAAACAAGAATGGATGTTATTGGTAACAATATCGCCAATGTAAATACAGTTGCTTATAAAACAAGTCAAGTGAATTTTAAAGATATTTTCAGCCAAACAGTTAGGGGAGCTTCGGCACCAGCAGACAACCGCGGTGGTACAAACCCATTGCAGGTTGGTTTAGGGGTATCCATCGCCAACATCTCTGTAAACCATACCCAAGGGAGTTTGCAATCAACAGGTAAACTCACAGACTTAGCCGTAGAAGGTGATGGCTACTTTGTAATAGCTGATGGAGAAAACAGATATTACACAAGGGCAGGTAACTTTGAAATCGATGCCAATGGATACTTAGTGTCAGCAACCAATGGTTACTACCTGTTAAGGGGAGATATACCTGAACCTCATGAGTTTGCAGATTATGTTGACCCTGTTACTGGTCCAAACTTAAATCCTACTTATAATGAAGCATATCCAGCAGCTTATGCCACTGTAACTGACATCAATGAAATTGAAATCGATCACCGCCGTATTAAAATTCCAGAAGATGCCATTTTCACCATTGATAAAGCTGGTGCAGTATCCATCGTTAATGAAGATGGTAGTCTTACCCATTTAGGTACCATAGCATTGGCTAAGTTCAATAACCCTTCAGGTCTTATGAAAACCGGTGATAACATGTATACTCCTTCAAGTAACTCCGGTATTCCATTAGAGGGTATCCCAGGTCAAAACGATACAGGTAGCATTATGCCTGGTACTTTAGAGATGTCCAATGTTGACCTTTCACAAGAATTCACAGATATGATTATTACCCAAAGGGGTTTCCAGGCCAATGCAAGGATTATAACCACATCTGATGAGCTTTTAAATGAGCTGGTAAACCTTAAACGATAATTAAGAAGTTATTGCCCCGTACCTAGAAGGGCTACGGGGCAAATAAATAAGGTGGGGTAGGTATGATTGAAGTTACAAGGTTAAATGGAAAGAGCTTTTACATAAACTGCGATCTTATGGAATTTGTTGAAAGTACACCTGATACTGTCATCACACTAACTAATGGTAAAAAAGTTGTGGTCAAAGAAAGTCCAGAGGAAATTAACACAAAAATTATAGAATTTAAAAGAAGAATACATATTTTATAAAAATGAAAGAGGGGTGTAACCTATGTTGGACTTATCTACATTAATAGGATTACTAAGTGGAATAATATTGTTTTTAGTAGCTTTGAGGTTAGGGGGACCTTTGGGAACTTTCTGGTCATCCTCCTCAAT
>CAYYRM010000262.1:0-3490 GCA_964474005.1 uncultured Eubacteriales bacterium | reverse complement strand
CTAAATGATACAAGGTCCTTACAGCAACCCCAGTACCACCCTTTGTAATATAATCAGCATCTGCCCCTGCCCAAGCTGTACCTGCAATGTCTAGATGAAGCCATGGGGTCTTGCCAACGAATTCTCCAACGAACAAACCACCTGTGATGGTTCCTGCGAAGCGACCACCACTGTTTTTAATATCTGCCACATCTGACTTAATTAGTTGTTTGTAGTCATCAAAAATTGGCAATCTCCATACCTTTTCCCCTGATATTTTTGACGCCACTTCTAAGCTAGCATAAAACTCATCGTCATTGGCTAAAACAGCAGTGGTACTGGTACCCAGTGCCACCAAAGCTGCTCCTGTCAATGTAGCTACATCTACAATTTTAGTTACCTTTTCTTTTTCGATGGTATAGTAAACTGCATCAGCTAAAGTCAATCTTCCTTCAGCATCGGTATTTATTATCTCTATGGTTTTCCCAGCCATGGACCCAATTATATCTCCATTTTTATAAGCTCCACCAGAAATCATATTTTCACATGCTGCCACAACGGCTGTGACATTGACCCTAAGTTTTTGGCTGGCAATGGCTGCCATGGCTCCAATTACCGCAGCAGATCCACCCATATCACATTTCATTGTAACCATGCCATCGGCGGGTTTAAGTGCATATCCACCTGAATCATAGGTTAAACCTTTGCCCACATATCCTAAAATCTCCTCGGGTTTTTCTGGATTTCCTTTATATCTCATTACAATAAGTCTAGGTGGTTTTTCTGAACCCTTGGCAACCTCATAAAATGCTTTCATACCTAATTCTATAATCCCAGACTCATCTATAACTTCTACGTCAAAACCGCACTTTTCACCAAGACTAACCGCCTCATTGGCTAAGGTTTCTGGATATATTACATTGGCTGGTTCATTTACCAAATCCCTTGCCACGGAGGTGAACTGAGCTAAGGCCTTTGCTTCAGTTATAATATTTTGGGCATTTTCAAAATTTACACCATTAAGACTTATTGTTAACTGGTTATCATTTTTAGACTCACTTTTATATTTATTGAACTTGTAATTTGTAAGATATAAAGATTCCAGCAGAGGTCCTGTGACTTCCAACTGATTTTCCAAATGACCCAATTCAATTACCACCTCAGTTGCCTTTAATTCCTTCACCTTTTTTAAGCCTTTAGAAAAACTACTTCTGATAACTTCTGAAGTAATCTCTGAACCTAAACCTAAGTATAAAACCTGTTTGATATTGCCCTCTAAACTTAAATAGGATAAGTATAGTTCTCCCTTTTCACCTTTAAATTTCCCCTGATTTTTCAGCTCACTAAGCTGAGTGAATATAGGGTTACCATTATCTCCCTTAAATTCAGATTTTACTGCTACCACCACAACATCTGCTTGGCTATTTTCAAGCTGCCCTAATAAAATTTCCATTTACAATCACATCCTTCACATATTATTAAATAATATTTTTCTATATTCGACACAATCTGCTTAAATCCTTTAAATAACTAAAGCAATCAAATCCTCAGTTCTAAATGTATATCCTCTGGCTCCTTTTGCCACATCTCCTCAATGTATTCTTGTACCAGTGTACACCCCATACTTAGATAAAAATTTACTGTATTTTCGAATTCTGACGAAGATACATAGAGTTTTTTTGCACCAAGCTTTTTAGCCTTTTAAATACATAATTTCATCAAGTTGACACCTCAACCTTTTACAATATAGGGCCTGCTTACATATAGTTTATCGAAATTAAGATATTCTTTATTGCTCCCAAAAAAAATGTTATCTAAAGCAGCTATACCACAGATAACATCTCCATCAAAGGCCCCTATAACATAGCCACCTTTTTCATGGATTGCATTGAGGATGCCTATATATTTTTCCACCTCATAAGAATTCCAACCCTTAATATCGTAAAATTTCTCTTCCAATACCAAATTCCCATTAACAAACCGGTAGATTTTTTCTGCTATTTCGCCTCGATCAATTTCCTTTAGCCTTATATTCTCTTCTCTTTTAAGTTGTCTATATATCATTTTTTTACTCCTTAACAGCATCTAGCTGAAAATATCCTTCAACCCTTTGAAAGTTCTCTTCTAAAGATTCCTTTCCATCCACTAAGATATGGTTTCTATTGTACTTTTTTGCTAACCCTAACACCCTTTTGGCATATTCAATATCTCTGTTCATCCAATTTTCAAAAGCCTTTTCAGGATTAGAACAGTCCATCAGTACGTCTTTAACCCATTCCCTTTTTTTATAATGCTCCAATTGAAATTCAGCTGTGGGAACTATATATATCACCCTATGATTTGCAATATTCATATCCTCCATAAATTCTGGCAGAATAGCTGCACCTTCCACTATCAATGGTGTGTCAGAACCATAGTTTTCAATATCCTCTCGGATTAATTGAAGTTGTTCCTTGTAGTATTCTACTTCGCCATCAACTTGCTCTTTCACAGGTCTCAACCATACTTCATCTGATGTCATTTTAGAAAACTCTGTTATAAATTTAAACCCTCTTTCAACACCTAGTTTCATGTGTTCCATGAAATAATCATCACATTTATAATACCTAAAACCATATTTTTCAACTAACATCTCCGAAATAGAGCTTTTCCCTGAGCAAGGGGAGCCACCTATCCAATATACATGATCAAGAGAACACATCTAAATCTTCACTACCTTTCAAATCACAAATGTCTAATATTTACCAACCGATAATATCCTTTTGAATAGTTCTAATGGCATCAGTTAATTCATTGGTTCCTTCTAATTCCAGTAGTCTAAAGTAGACACTCCTTAAGAAATTTTTAGTGTTTACAACTAAAGTCTGGTCTTCTGGGAATTTCTTAATCTTATCTAGATTTTTGAAGGACAAAATATATTCTAAGATTTCGTTTTTATCAAGTAGATTTTCTTTAACCATATAGACCACTGGTAACGATATCCTCTCATCCTCTTGGTTGATATAGGTATAGTGGTTTATACATATTTTCTTTTTGATTACGGCCAATATCTCCCGTAAATCCCCTTGGTTCATAGATCCACTTTTCACTAATCCTAACAACGCATCAGCCCCATGGGCTACGGAGTGGGCAGCACCTTTAACATCTACAAACCCCCTTAAATCCTGTTCCCTTTCCATGTAAGATATAACTTTTTCCTTAACGGATTTTATCTCTTCGTGGGTTAAAAAACTATTTTTATTGTTGTTTACATAAAAGATAATAGGTATAATCAGCATTGAAAAAGTACGGGTAAACACTGTATCTGTTCCCGTTTCACCTATACAATAAAACAAGTGGTTTTCATCCACACTTATATTTAGTAACTCTTTTAATTGCTCATGGCTATATAACTCACTGGTCATCAGTTGACAAAAAGCCTCATAAATTAGTTCGTCTCTTAGCTCTGGGTCAGTAACCAGGTACCTGCAAACGGGCATGTTTTTCCCCCAGACTTCCAAAAATCCAGCCG
>CAYYRM010000261.1:0-3490 GCA_964474005.1 uncultured Eubacteriales bacterium | reverse complement strand
GTAGGAAATTAACCTATTTTCTATCAAATGTTCTAACTACATTATACGAGGAGGAGTGAAACGTGAAATATATAATACATTCTTTCAAATACGTTCTAAGGATTATCAAAAATGCCTTTAGGAAAATGAAAAGCACACCTGATTACATAGTTTTTGTTCTTAATGGGGAATATCCTGATATTAGAGAACCAAAGCCTGGTTTTTTAAAGCGCAAATTTTTTACCCCAAAGACCACCCTTCAAGACTTAAACGAGCAATTTGATAACATTATCTATGATCTTAGGGTCCGTGGTGTTGTCCTACATTTTAGGGATATTAACATGTCCTTTTCTCAATTACAAGAATTAAGAAGCATGATATTTAGATTAAAGGAAAATGGAAAACATGTTGTGGCTTGGTCCCAAAGCTATGATACAAAAAGCTATTACGTAGCTTGTGCAGCAGATGAAATTTACATTCAAAAGGGTGGAGATATTGGCCATTTGGGTATATCAAAGTCATATACGTTTATAGGAAATTCTTTAAATAAAATAGGTCTAAAAATGGATGTCGTTAATGTAAGTCCATATAAATCAGCCATGGACACCTTTTCTAGGTCCACCATGAGCGAAGAAGTAAAAGAAATGACCACTTGGCTTTTGGAATCAAACTTCAAAGAGTTGGTGGCGGGGGTGGCTAAGGGTAGGAAAATAAGTGAAGCCGCCGCCAAAGATTTAATAGATAATTCCCCTTATATCCACAAGGATGTGGACTCTAAGGCCTTTGACGGAGTTTGCAATGAGGAGCAATTACCCTTTTTACTAAAAGGTGAAAAGAAGGAACCAACTATCATGCCATATGCATTGGCAAAAAAGAGACTTCTTATTCCTCCCCTGAAAAAACTCGGTGGACTTATAGCTATAATTAGAATCCAAGGTAGCATAGTAGCTGGACATAGTGAAAAACCACCATTTAAGTTTCCTATTCCAGTACCCTTTTTATTTAGCAGACGGGTTGGAGATTTGACAGTTGTTCAACAGGTTAGAAAAGCACACAAGGATAAGAGGGTAAAGGCAGTACTTTTGTATATTGATTCTGGCGGTGGTTCTGCCAATGCTTCAGAGGCAATGGCTTCTGCATTGGAAAGCCTAGCCAAGGATAAGCCTGTTGTGGCAGTTATGGGTACAGTTGCAGCTTCAGGGGGGTATTATGTTGCCACCCCAGCTCAGTGGATTGTTGCTCAGCCCACTACCATAACAGGGTCCATTGGAGTTATTTCCGCTAAGATAATTAATAAGGACTTACTTAATCAAATGTTGATGAATAGAGAAATCATTTACTTTGGTGAAAATGCAGAAATATTTAATGCAGATAAGCCCTTTAATGACAAGGAAAGGGAAATTATGAATAAGCATATATTCAATACCTATGATGTATTTTTAGAAAGGGTTGGTATAAGCAGAAAACTTTCCAAAGAGGAAGTTGATAAAATTGGTGGAGGTAGAGTTTGGACAGGTGCCCAAGCCTTTGAGCTAGGACTGGTGGATGAACTTGGTGGAATACACACTGCCCTTAATAGAATATATAAATTAACAGGGTTAAACAAAGATAACAAGTTAATTGAGTATAGGGAGAGCAAAGGGTATCTAGCACCAATCCCCCATAGCATAAACATGCTGGACTATGCCTTAAGGGGTGTTAATAGTATTAATAGCAGTACTTCTTTATGTGTTCTACCCTTTATCGACGAATAAAAATACGGAGCCCTAGGGGCTCCGTATTTTTCACCAAATGGTTGCTTCACATTCAATTGTAATGGATTTTACCTTCAGCCATTTAAGCCAAAGCTCAAGCCTTTCTAATAGAAGTTTATCTATGGAGTCATTGGCGTGTTCTTTTCTTACTATTATGTATTCACCATGGCCTGTGTTTAGGTTATTCACCGTTGCCAATCCCATCCCTATGATTTCTTGACTTTGTGATTTAACAAGACATATGCGCATACTGCCCCAGCGGGCTTTTTCCTTTAGTTCTTTAATTTTATTGTCAGCTTCTTTTTCATAAGACTTTCTTATAATCGGGTAAATTTCTTCTAATAATTCTTCGTTTCCTTCTTCTAATAAGAATTGATCCATTTTTCCACCCCTTTATTCAAACCAACAAATCCCCAAGGGATTACCATAAAGATCTTCAAAGTCAAAGTGTGCAAAGTTCCCATATTCATTAAGTTTCCCAACTTTTACATCATTATTTAAAAAATGATCATACATAGATCCTATATCCTCAACAAAGAAATTAAATGGCATATGTTTGTAGTCTACCTCTTCATTGCTTTCCACTAAAGTGAGTGCAGTTTCGCCAACATTTAGGGCTGCATAGCCATATTCGTTTCTCCAACGAACTGTCAGCCCAAGTTTTTCTGTATACCAGTTAATGGCATCATCAAGATTCTTTACAGGTAAAAATACAGTGTCTATCCTTTTAAGCATTTAATAGCTCCCCCCTTATATGTTTTGATACAATACCCCATCACAATATATTTTGCTTTTATCTGGCAAATATTGTATGGGCATCCCTTCCTTACATGCTAAGTACATGCTCAGTTCCAGTTTTTTCATTACATTACCAGTTTTTACGTTAATTATAGTCTCTTGATTATAAACCCTATGGTCTAAGATTCCTGTTCTTGTATTAACTATTGGAACTCCAGAAACTTTTCCGTAAATGGGCTTTTCTCCATTAAGTATACCAGTTTGGATATAATCAAGCTCCTCATCCAATAGCAGGCTATTGTTTGTTGCCACTAAGCTAGCTGGCTTGTAAAAAATAAAACCTTGTATAGTTCTTTCAAAGTTTTCATTGTAAGTATCGAAAAGTGAATCTTCTTTTCCGTGTAACATTCTTAAATACAAAGACCTCAAGAAATAGTTGTTATTAACAGCAAACTCATCGAAATATTCTTCTCCTTTATGAAATAACTCTCTTTTTTTGTCCTTTAAAAAGTCTTCAAAGCTATCCTTGATTTTCCCCATCCATGTTACATATTCATAATATTGGGCTATGTTTTTACGCATTTTCTCATAATCAAATTTATACTCATCTAAAATATAATTGCTTATTGCCACCTTAAAACATTTTGAATAGTAATCATAGCAATATATAAATCCTACATGCTCCCCATCTTTGTTATGGACATTTAAAGTCATCTATTTCCCCCCTAATTTTTCCTTAATTATTAATATTCCATATAAATCAGCAAAATCCTGCATTTTCCATAATTAGTAGCAGGTATTTATATGTAGTATGGAGAATAACATAGGTAAGAAAAATTTTATTACGGATTTTCTATTTTAAGGGAGGTCTTTAAAAGTGGATTCCAAAAAATTATTGTGTATTTTAGTCATTGTATTTTTACTACTAGGGATTTTTTCTACTGTTTTTATCTCTTTAACTTCTGCTTTAGAGGAAGAGTTATTTTTTACTATTTTGCATACCAATGACGAGCATTCAG
>CAYYRM010000260.1:0-3510 GCA_964474005.1 uncultured Eubacteriales bacterium | reverse complement strand
TGATAGATCAACTTACCCTAGAGACAGACTCCATATCGCAAATATACTCTAAAATTGAGCACTTAGCAGCCATAGCAGAGGAAAACTCAGCTTCATCCCAAGAAGTATCAGCCAATGTAACCCAATATACCCATAAGATAATGGATATGAGTAATAACATTAAAGAATTCAAGAAGCTTACAGATCAATTCAAAGAAGATTTAGATACTTATCAGATATAAAAAAGGAGCCTATTAGGCTCCTTTATTCTTTTTATTCTTTTTTCCAATTAAATATTTAGTTATAAAACCTGAAAAGAATCCAATAGTAAGGCACAAAATCATTGTAAACCCTAAAGCTCCATAACCCACAGTTCCGCTGAAAAAAGATTTTCCTACACTTAAATCCTCAAGCAAAACAAACTTACTCCAATGGTTAATATTTGCCATTACAATCCTATTTTCAACATCAACTATGCTATCAACAATTTCCCAGTTACCTGTGGTATCATTAAACCAATAAAGGGAAACATTATTTAAGCTATCAACCAAAGTAGGATCGAAAGAAAATATTTTTTCTATATTTCCACTGAAATTTGATACAACCATTCCATCCACCTTCAGGGTGAAATCATAAATAGAACTCAAAACCCTAAATTGTTCTGGTATCTCTGCATGGACTTTATTTACATTGATTTCAAATTCCTCAAAATCGTAAATATTGTTATGTTCAAAGGTGGACTCTAACAACTCTCTACTTATTACAACATTGATTCTATCATCACTCAACTTAACATCTGTTTCACCAAATAGGACATAAAATGGGAACTTAAATGAGCTATTATTAGATATGTTGAGCTCGGTTTTTATATCTTCCCCGATTCTTTTATTAACTTTTACACTAATAGTTGCTTTATGGTTGCCATCTTCAGATATAGCTGTAATTAGAGCTTCACCTTCAACAAGTCCTCTAATAATCCCTTCAGAATCAATAGTCACTATGTTAGAGTTGCTACTTTCCCATTTCAGCTTTTTATTTGTCGCATTTGATGGATTAAATTGAATCTCTAATCTCTGTCTTTGCCCTTGATAAATGGAAATTTCTTTATCAACAAATTTAACACCAGATAAAGGCATTGACGTAACCACCTCTAAATTAAAGGTAGCTTTTTTATTACCATCTTCAGATGTTACTGTAATGATTGTAGTACCTTCCCCTACCCCTGTTACCTTCCCATTGTTATCAATAGTTGCTACACTTGTATTACTAGAAGTCCAGGAAACCTTTTTATTGGAGGCATTTTGTGGATTAAAAATAACTGTTAAATCTTCTGAAGTATTAATCAAGATTTTAGGATTTCCTTGAATACTGACTCCTAAAACTGGAGCTACGACTGTAACATTTGCAGTAGTAACTTTATTACCCGAAGTGGTTTTGGCGGTTATTGTAGCGGTACCTGGACCAACTCCCCTAACATTACCATTACTATCAACGGTGGCTATATTTCTGTTACTAGAAGTCCACTCAACACCTTTGTTGGTAGCATTAGAAGGTGACACCGTTGCAACTAATCTCTCAGCTTGCCCGACGTTTAAATTTAGGTTAGTCTTATTTAAGCTTATTCCAGTGGTAGCTATATAAAGCTTAGATTCAACACTTCCATTTTGTATTGCAATTCTATTTGATGGTATTGTATTTGGAACTTGATCTTTCAAATCCACATTTTTTAACTGTAAGCTAGTGGTACCTGACTTTAGAAGCTCAAAAGTAACTGAAAAGACAACTCCATTTGAACTAATGCTTTGATTACCTGAAGCAAACACATAGGATAACCCAGAAGCATTATCAGATGAACTTTTAAAATAATCATTTCCAGCTATAAGATTACCTTCAGTTATTCTATTTATTTTTAAAATGGATTTATCATAATGTATCTGAATATTACCGCCTGAGATACCTTGTACCCCAAATCCTGAAAAGTTGTCAATTCTTATATTTACTGTTACCTTATCTCCTACAAAACCAGAAACACTGTTTACACTTATTTTCCCTTGAGATTGTGCCTCTGAAATATTATTTGGAAGTATAACACTGGTCATTAATAAAACGATTAATAGCAAGACTTGGATTTTTTTATTTTTCATTTTTTACACTCCTTTAATTTATTACTGGAAATTCATCAATTGCACCTACAATTTTCCTCAAAACCAATATTGCGTCACCTACATCTAAAACTCCATCTCCATTAACATCTCCAGCAATTTGAGCTATAACATCTAAATCATTAGCTCCCACTATATGCCTAAGTATTAAAATGGCATCTGATACATCAATAAAGTTATCTCCATTTACATCACCATATTGAAATACTTCGATTCTCACAGAATCGCTAAAATCACCATCTAAAGTCTTTCCAGTAATTATTGTAGTCCCTATATTTTTAGTTATGATTCTCCCATTTTCAACCACAGCTACAGAGTCATCACTACTGGACCACGTAACCTTCTTAATCATAGCCTCTTTAGGAGTAATTGTATAAGTTAATTCCTTAGATTTACCAATTGGAATAATCATATCTTCATTTGTGATCTCAAAATCTGTAACTATTAAATGGACAGGCCTAATTATTATAGTCCAGTCTGAAAATCCTCCATCAATGTCAAATACACGATAAATAACAGGGTTTGTAAAATCATTTAATGTCTCACCACTGACCTGTAATTTATCCCCAATTTTAGCTGTGGCTCCATGAACTAATTCAAATTCAGGTATAAGTTTATTGATATCAAGATCATCTGATACATCAATGGTTATAGTTTTAGTATCATAACTAAACAAAGCCTGAGAAATCTGACCATCTACCTTAAAGCTTACAAACTCCCTCATTCTATCACCTAAAAGGCCACTATAAATATCCTTATACCCTATACCTAATCGCCAAACAGAAATTCCCAACAAGCGTTTTTGTTCAGCTAAATCCATCTTTGCTTTTATGCTTCGCTCAGTTTCAAAATAGAAGTTATATTCTTCTATTTCCCCAGTGTCATCAACACTCCTTCTTAACCTCGCCCACCCTAATTCTCTAGTGGTATCATATCTTTCATTAACTGGAGTAATATATTCCACTGTTTTACCAGGCACTTTATTGTCAAAAGCGTCATACATAACTTGATATCTTGGCCTAAAATACCTACCATCAAAAGGAATTGTGCTTTGAACTGGTAACAAAGATACTGCCAAAAGAATTTTTGAAGGATCGATATCAGCGGTAGCAAAATTAACTGCCTCCCTTACATGGGAGATGGGAGCTGATGAAAGTATACTCCCCCCTGGTGCTTGATAATCATGGGCCATTAAAATAACCTTGTCAACTATTTCACCTATGGATTTATAATCATATCCATCAAAATAGGTAATGCCTGGCTGCCTTTTGGGATGAAGACAAACAGTTAGAGTTTTTTCCTTAGGTAATTTAGACCTCAAGTTATATAAAAAAGAAGTAAATTTTTGTTGATTTGTAACACCGTCATC
>CAYYRM010000259.1:0-3523 GCA_964474005.1 uncultured Eubacteriales bacterium | reverse complement strand
TATTGCAGTATTTTTCACTATTTTTTCAGGTCTGGATTATTTTTACAAAAATTTAAGTGTAATTAAAAAAAGCGGATTAAAGTAAAATTAGTAAAATAAATTTATAAACCTAGCTCTTTGCTAGGTTTATTTTAATTAATTTCTAAAAGTTAACATTACATCTTTGTAACAATTATGTTATAATTTCAGATGTTATGTAAACTAGAGAGGGGGTTTCACTATGAAAATACGTTGGCAAGTTATTTTAGCAGTAACTTTATTGGGCGTTATGATATTTTTAGCTACAACCTCTGTATTTGCAAAACTAACAGTGGAAAAACCTCTATACGGTTTTCTTCAGGAAAACTCTAATATAATAGATTTTCATGTTGAAGAAGAAAGGGATATTACAAGGATAAACTTGACTTTAAATTCTTTGGATAATCCCATTGAGGTTCATAAAGAAACCTTAGTAGCTCTTCAAGGAATTATGTCTAATAAAGAGATAATAATTACTTATAATAATGAGCTTCCAAAGGAAAATACACAGTTGTGGAACAAATACTGGAGAGTCAATGTTATAATTTCAAATGTTATATTAAATGGTAATCTTACAGAATCAATTGTTTTATTAGATGAATTATTGGGAGAAGGAAATTATTATTTACTGGTGGAGGAAAATAATTTATTTTTCTCTTTCAATCTTGAACAAAACCAATATTTTAATGTTTTTAAACTAGAAAGGGGTGAAATTCGATGGTAATTAAAGAAATAACTATCGGTACCCTATTTGCAACTTTAGTAATTTTAGCTATTAAGGGCATTAATGTTTTGCCTGTTGCTTTATTCGCTGGTATTGGTCTATTTTTCATGTTTAGAACTCAAATAATTGATTTTGTGGAAAATATGGCAGAACCTAAAACCAAAGATAACCTTATTACCATCGATTTCGATAAAATAGGTGGTCAAGAGGGGCCAAAAAAAGAACTGTTAGAAGCTTTGGATTTTGTAGTTAATAAAGATTTGGTAAGTAAACTGGGAATAAGACCTTTAAAAGGCATTATACTTGCTGGACCCCCAGGCACAGGTAAAACCCTTTTGGCTAAAGCTGCTGCAAAATTTACGGATTCAGCATTCATGGCTACTTCGGGTTCTGAGTTTGTAGAAATGTATGCAGGTGTTGGTGCTAAAAGAGTTAGGAAGCTATTCTCAGATGCTATCAAAATGGCAAAAAAAGAAAAAAAACAATCCGCTGTAATTTTTATAGATGAAATTGATGTATTGGGTGTGAAAAGGGGTAGCAATTCATCCCATATGGAATATGACCAAACATTAAACCAGTTACTTGTGGAAATGGATGGACTAAGATCTAAGGAAATACAGATTTTAGTTATGGCTGCAACTAACAGGATTGACATGCTAGATGAGGCTTTAATAAGACCAGGGCGTTTTGATAGAGTGGTAAACATACCCTTACCAGCTAAAGAAGGGCGCCTAGAAATCCTAAAGATTCATTGTAAAAACAAGCCCCTTTCCGAGGATATTGATTTAGAAGATGTGGCAAAGCAAACCTATGGATTTTCTGGGGCACATCTTGAAAATGTTACAAATGAAGCAGCGATTATCGCCCTTAGAAATGAAAGAATTGACATAATTCAAAGGGATTTTCAAGATGCCATTGAAAAAGTTATAATGGGTGAAAAAATTGATAGATGCCCATCTAAGGAAGAATTGTTTAGGGTCGCTATACATGAGGTAGGGCATGGGTTTATCAGCGAATTTTATAGACCAAACTCAGTTGCATCAATCACAGTTGCACCCCGTGGTCAAGCATTGGGATATATGAGACAAATTAACAGTGAGAATCTATTGGAAACAAAAAAATCCATAGAGAATATGATTGCTGTAACTGTGGCTGGAGCAATGGCTGAAAAAATATTCTTCCAAGAATTCAGCACAGGAGCCACCAATGATTTTAGTCAAGCAATAAGTTTGGCTAAAAAGCTTATTGATAGTGGCCTAAGCAGCTTAGGAACAACCAACTGCGATATACTTCCAAAGGAAACACTGTATAAAGAGATAAATGGTGTAATTGAAGAGGTTAAAAAGACAACAGAGGCGGTACTTCGTCAATACAGTGATTTGATCAAAGAAACATCAGATTATTTATTAGACAATGAAACCATTTCAGGGGAAGACTTTAGAAACAAAATTATAGATGCCATGAAAAACAATTAAGGAGCCAATCAGGCTCCTTTTACATATTTTATAAAACCTCTACTAAAAAGATAAGGGTTATGATATCCTATTAATAACAAAGTATTTTTAGGGGGTATAAGTTTGCGCGGAGAAATTCTTTCAGTGGGAACTGAACTTTTATTAGGCGATATTTTAAACACAAACACACAGTATTTAAGCAAGCAACTAGCCCAGTTAGGTGTAAATATCTATTATCAAATTAGTGTAGGTGATAATCCTAAAAGGTTACAAGAAGTAGTTAAAAACTCCCTAAATCGCTCAGATATACTAATTGTAACTGGGGGTTTAGGTCCCACAAAGGATGACATTACTAAGGAAACCATTTCCAAAGTCCTTAAACTTCCACTGGCATTAAACCATTCTTGGCTTAAAGAAATTCGTAGGTTGTTTAAGTTAAGGAATGTGAAAATGCCCTCCAATAACATAAAACAGGCACTTTTGCCAAAGGGAAGTAAAGTTTTACCAAATTCCAATGGCACTGCCTGTGGTATGTATATAAATGTAAATGACAAGCATATTTTCTTACTTCCTGGACCACCCAGGGAAATGATACCCATGTTTTTAGAACAGGTGGTACCCATTATTTCAAATCTATCCCTAAGAATTATTATTTCTAAAGTTATTAAAACCTATGGTATAGGGGAATCTAAATTAGTTGAAATCATTGATGACTTGATCGAAAATCAAGATGATCCAACCATTGCAACACTGGCAAAGCCTGATGGTATTCATATTAGGGTGACAACCAATTCTCACAAAAATAATATTTATGGTATTGTAAAGGTAATTGAAGAAAGGCTTCATGGATTTGTTTGGGGTTATGATGACATTGAACTTAATAGAAAAATCATCACTTCAATGCTAGATTTAAATTTAACCCTAAGCTTAGTAGAGTCATGTACTGGGGGAGCCATCACGTCTCAACTGACAGATGTACCTGGTAGTTCAAGGGCAATTATTAATGGAAGTGTACTATACACGCCTTATTCTAAAGCAAAATTTTTAGATACATCAATAGATAATATCAACTCAGAAGGAATAGATTTAAAACTTACAGAACATTTAGCCTTAGCTTCTAAAAGTAAATTTGACACTGACTTATCCTTGGCCATTACAGGTGCCCTTGGTCCCACTGCCCCCAAAGGAGTTGAAATTGGGGATTTACCGTTGGAGCAGGTGTACGATGAAGTGATGAAGCTGCATGCGGTTACAGAGGCGCGAATAAGAAATCGGGGTTTGCCGTTGGAGTGGGAGTACGGTGAAGTGTTGTAGGTGGAGCGGGTGA
>CAYYRM010000258.1:0-3532 GCA_964474005.1 uncultured Eubacteriales bacterium | reverse complement strand
GATATACGTACCATATTGGATTTAATTAAAATGGGAAAAAGCTATATTTCCAATGAAAAGCTGGGAAGTGGTAAGGGTTTAATATTTAAACTCACAGATGGAACAAGTAGTTACTACACAGGGGACGAAGCAAAATACAAGGATAAATTATATTTCGAGATAATGTTACCCAAAAAAGGGCTAATATCACTTATCAAGGATGGAAAAGAAATCTTAAGAAAAGATACCCTAGAGACAAAAGTAAAATTAGAAACCCCTGGGGTCTACAGGCTAGAGGTTTTACAAGGGGATAGATTGTGGCTATTTACAAACAACATTTATGTTTACTAATCCTCAGGTGAATTTTTTAATTCAGGTCTAAATACTGACCTTTGATGGCTGTGGCTGGCTCGTCTCATTCTATCTGAAAATATTCTTTCAAATTCAAAGGAATGTGCAATTTCAGTATCATAAAAATTTTCATAACCGATATCTTTATACTTGTTTTTAAATCTTCTGCTACTTTTACCTCTTTTCATTTTTATAACCTCCTTTTCTATACACCCATAGTTTCTGTTAAGAATAATCTTTTATTCTTAGCAAATGATATAAAAAGGACCTTTAGAGAAAATATTGTACTTTTCCGTGTAAAAAGGAGGGAGAACATGATTTGGAATACTATTTTTAGAACCCTATTACTATACAGTACTGTTTTACTTATGTTAAGACTAATGGGGAAAAGGGAAATTGGTCAATTGTCTATTTTTGATCTTGTGGTTGCAATTATGATCGCTGAATTGGCGGCAATTCCCATGGATGATACCACAATACCCTTGCACATTGGTCTATTGCCCATTGTAACCATTGTTGCAGCTGAGATTTTTTTAAGTTTTATTAGCTTAAGAAGCCAACATATCAGAGCCATTGTTGAAGGGACTCCCAGTATAGTAATAGAAAAGGGGAAAATTATTGGTGATGAGATGGGGAGACTAAGGTATACGTTGACTGACTTAATTTCTCAATTAAGGGAACAGGGAATTTCAAACATCGAAGATGTGGAATATGCCATATTGGAAACCAATGGTAAGCTCAGTGTTATTCTTAAATCTGACAGAAGACCTTTGACACCAAGGGATTTACAAATAGAGCGAAGTTATGAAGGGTTGCCAATTCCTCTGATTTTAGATGGCTTGATACAAAAAGAAGGATTACAAAAAATAAATCGAGATGAAAAATGGCTAGAAGATGTTGCGAAAAAGTACGGTTATACAGTTAAAGATGTGCTTTTTGCACAGCAAGATGTCAACGGTTCAATCTATATATGTCCCAAAAACATAAATAAAAAATAAAATCCACTGGGAAGTGGATTTTTTAGTTATAATTATGGCGCGCCTACCAGGAATCGAACCTGGGCTCCCGGCTCCGGAAACCGGTGCTCTATCCCCTGAGCTATAGGCGCTTGTACTTTTAAAGTATAACACATAAAAAGTTTTTTTCAAGGCTACTTTACTAAAAACTGGGCCCCCAAAAGCATTAAAATTGTACCAATAATCCTCATGGTATCAATGGGTATTCTTTCCAATGTAAAAATACCAAAGTGGTCTAAAACCACTGCAGACAGTAATTGGGCTATAAGTATAATGGAAATTCCAAAGGCAGCTCCAGTTTTGGAAATTGTGTACGCAACTCCACCTACAATTAAAACACCTAAAATTCCACCTAGCAATGAATAATATGGCACATTTTTTATGGTTTCAAGCCTAGGAAATGTACCCCAAATGGCTACCCCTAATATGCTAACAACGAGACCAACTATGTGCACTATCATGGCAGTTTCAATTACCCCAATTTTTTTACCCAAAGCTGAATTGAAAGTACCTTGAAAAGTCATGGCCATTCCACTAAGGGCTGCCATAATTATAGGTAACAAATTTTTAATTAAGTTCAAGAATTATTCTCCTTTCTTTAGTTTTTACTATTTTAAAATTCAGTCCATTATAGTATTATCAAAAAAGAGGTAAAATATTTTTGAAGGGAGTTGTTACCATGGATAGAATCAAAACCGTTGTTAATTGGAAAAAAGGATTAATTTTCACAGGTAAAAACGAAAAAGGTTCAGAAATAGTTATGGATATAGGTGATGATAAGGGTGTTAGACCTACCCAGATGGCATTGATGGCAATAGGTGGTTGTACTGCTGTGGATGTGGTTAGTACTTTAGAGAAAATGAGGCAAAAGGTTGATGATTTAGAAATAGTGGTGGAAGGGTTAAGAAGGGATGAACATCCCCGTTATTTTGAAGAAATTACAATTACTTATAGACTAAAGGGAGAATTAGACTCTGATAAAGTTGAAAGGGCCATAAAACTTTCAAAGGAAAAGTATTGCAGTGTGTCAAACATGTTTGAACCAAAGGCTAAGATTACTTATAGTTTCGAAATTAACTAGGTTGACAAATAAATCCACAAGTATTAAAATACTACTAAATATATAGAATAAGTAGGGAAGGTGTAAACTTGAAGATTTCTGCAAAGGGAGATTATGCATGTAAAGCTGTATTAGAGTTAGCTATCAATCATCAAGAAGGAAGACCCATGCAAATTAGTGAGATAGCAGAAAGACAGAGGATACCTATAAAGTTTTTAGAACAAATCCTTATTTTATTGAAACAAGGTGGAATAACTAAAAGTAAGCGGGGAGCTGTGGGAGGGTATTACTTAGCAAAGGAACCTAAAGAAATTAGTGTTGCTGATATTATAGCACTGACAGATGGGCCCTTTGTCCACGCACCATGTATCCCTACAAAAGGGGAATGTGATAAGTCCTGTGATTGTCTTTTTCACCCCCTGTGGAAAAGAGTAGAGATCAGTATAGGGGAAATATTAGGTCAAGTGAACTTTCAGGATTTAGCTGATAAATCTAAAGAATCTGATCAAATAATGTACTATATTTAGTAATAGAAAGGGTGTTGTAAATGATCTATAATAGTATAGAAGAATTAGTTGGTAAAACACCTTTGGTTAGAATTTTCCATAATGACTTTCATGCAGAATTAATGGTTAAATTGGAATTCTTTAATCCAGGTGGTAGTGTAAAGGATAGAATAGCAAAAAATATGATTGAGCTTGCAGAAAAAGAAGGGGTTATAAATGAAAACACAACAATAATCGAACCAACAAGTGGTAACACTGGTATAGGATTAGCTTTTATTTGTGCTGCTAAAGGTTATAAGTTAATTTTAACCATGCCCGAAACCATGAGTATTGAGAGAAGAAAATTACTAAAAGCCTTTGGTGCAGAACTTGTTTTAACCCCAGGACCCGAGGGTATGAAAGGTGCAATCAGTAAGGCTAATGAATTAAATAAAGAAATAGAAAACTCAGTGATCCTCCAACAATTTGAAAACAAAGGTAACCCTGACATCCATAGAAAAACCACTGCTAAAGAGATATTAGATGATACCCAAGGAAACGTAGACATCTTTGTTTCCGGTGTGGGTACAGGTGGCACAATTACAGGGGTAGGAGAAATTCTAAAACAACATAATCCAGCC
>CAYYRM010000257.1:0-3570 GCA_964474005.1 uncultured Eubacteriales bacterium | reverse complement strand
TATGCTCCAGTATCTTTGGCTATACAAGGGGAAGAAGGAAATAAAATAGTCCAGCGATTAAACAAAGGTGAGATAAAAGGAATTAAAAACGCATTTATCGCAAATGCCCAATCAAGGGTAATCCTAGTGGAGTTAGAAAAACCAATTGCAAAAGAATTACTAGTACACTGCAACAAACTAGGAGGAGCGCCATATCCAGTTGGAGCCGAATCTCGTTATGAAGTTACATCAATGTTCTATAGGGTTTCAGGCACTTTTTTAGCAGCTGACCCCAATTTAGAAAACCACATGATTAGAATTAACCCAATGCGATCTGGTGCTGAAACAGTGTTAAGAATCCTAAAAGAAGCTCTAGAACTTTCAGAAAAGAAAGGGGAATAGCAATGTTTCTAAATAAACTACATCAAACTAATCCCCAGCTCATTAAAACTGGTCTAGAACTACACCAATCGGGCCTAATCTCACCTAACACATATATCCTAGACCTAGACACAATTATAGAAAACACAAAAATAATGTCTGAAACAGCAAAAGAAAACGATTTAAAACTTTATATGATGACAAAACAAATCGGCCGAAACCCCGAAGTGGCTAAAGCCATTGCCCAAAGTGGGATTGAAAAAGCCGTGGCTGTAGATCCATGGGAAGCCATAACTTTAGCAAAAGCAGGGATAAAACTAGGTAACGTAGGTCACCTAGTACAAATCCCCAAAAATATGCTAAAAGAAATAATAAGCCTAAATCCTGAAGTAATAACTGTTTACTCAGTGGAAAAGGCAAAACAAATATCAGAAACATGCAAAGAATTAGGAGTTACTCAAAAACTTCTATTGAAAGTAGTTGGTCCCAACGATACTATTTACGATGGTCAGTTAGGGGGCTTTAAAGAAGAAGAAGTAATATTTGCAGCTAAAGAAATTAGAAAGCTAGCCAATATATCAATTGCAGGAGTTACTGCCTTCCCATGCTTCCTATATAACCCACAATCTGGAAAAGTAGAAAGAACAGAAAATGCCAACACCTTACTTCGTACAGTTGACATACTGCAAAACTTCCTAGGAATAGATCTTGAACAAATAAATGCACCCAGTGCAACATCTACACATACAATCCCTCTACTAAAAGAAATAGGTGCAACCCATGGAGAACCAGGACACGCTCTTACTGGAACAACCCCACTCCATGGATATATAGACCAAAAAGAGAAAATCGCCATGGCCTACGTAAGCGAAATCTCCCACATTTATGATAACAAAGCATTTGTGTATGGAGGAGGCTTTTACCGCAGATCTCAACTAGAAGGAGCTTTTGTGGGAAGAGAATACGACAAACTAGTGGAAAACTACCTTGAAGCAATAGAAAACGCCCCCGAAGCCATAGATTACTACGGTGCATTAAAACAAGCTGACAAAGAAGTGAAAATCGGTGATACTGCCATCTATTGCTTCAGAACCCAAATCTTTGTAACCCGTAGCGAAGTTGCGGTTGTAGAAGGTATCCAAACAGGTACACCAAAACTCTTGGGCATTTATGATAATCTAGGAACAAAACTAAGATAGGTGTGATTATATTGAAAAGGGTAATCCTACTGGTAATAGATAGTTTAGGTGTGGGATTCATGGATGACTGTAAAAATGTACGCCCTGAAGATGTAGGTGCAAACACTTTCTACCATATAATAGATAGATCAAAGCTTTTAAAGATCCCTACATTAGAAACCCTAGGAATAAACCAAATCCTGAATCACCCCAAACTAGGAAATATGGCCCCCATAGCAAGCTACGGTGTCCTTAACCTACAGCATCAAGGAGCAGATAGCTACGCAGGACATCAAGAGATAATGGGCACAAGTCCTAGAGCACCACATATAGCCCCATTTAGGGAATATATTGAAATAGTAAAACAAACCCTTGAAAACAAAGGGTATACAGCCATAATACCAGACCCTACTATGCCATACCTTCTAGTGGAAGACTATATAGTGGTAGCAGATAACATAGAGACAGACTATGGGCAAATTTATAACCTCTCTGCACCCCTAGACTTCATCCCCTTTGAAAAGGTACTAGAGGTAGCAAACGTAGTAAGACAAGTGGTAAAGGTAAACAGGGTAATAGCCCTAGGTGGTAGAGAAATATCGATAGATGATATCATATCAAGTATCGAAAAAAGACATGATGGATTAGTAGGTGTAAACTCACCAAAATCAGGTGTGTACAAAAAAGGTTATAATGTGAGACATATAGGTTACGGAGTTAACCCAGATACTCAAATAAGCACAATCCTAACAAAAAACAATAAAGAAGTAACACTAATCGGAAAAATGCAAGATGTGATAACATGTGATAAAGCAACAAAAAAACCAGCCGTAGAAACAGAAACTGTAATGCAACTAATCCTAGAATCCATGGAAACAACAAAAGAGGGACTAATAGCAGCAACAGTACAAGAAACAGACCTGGCAGGCCACAGCCAAGATGTGGAGAAGTACGCCGAAAAAATCAACACAGTAGACAAATACCTTGAAACAATCATATCAAATATGGACAATAAAGATCTACTAATAATAACCGCAGACCACGGAAACGACCCAACCATAGGCCACAGCCAACACACCAGAGAAAAAACACCCCTACTAATCTACAAAAAAAATACCCAACCCCAAAACCTAGGCGAAACCAAAACCCTTTCCAACATAGCAGCAACAATAGCAAAATACCTAAACGTCCCCCCACCAGAGAATGGGAGTAGCTTACTAAAAGAAGTAATCAGCAGACAGTAGACAGTAGACAGTAGACATTAGTCAGCAATCAGTAGACAGTAATCAGTAGACAGTAGACAGTTGACAGCAGACAGAAAAAGATGAATTTCCTGAAGCAAGAAAATCATTTTATGTTATAATAAGTAAGAAGGCATCTTTGAATTTTCTAAATCAAAGTTTGTCTTCTTTTATATTTTTAGGAGGGGATTGACTTGATTAACTTAAAGAAATACCCACTTTGGATAAGGGCATTTAATATGGCAACAGAAATTTATAAGTTGACTGATACATTCCCTAGAGACGAAAAGTATGCTCTAACAGACCAACTAAGAAGGGCAATACTCTCTGTCCCAGCAAATATTGCAGAGGCTTTCGGAAGATATCATGCATTAGATAAAATCAAGTTTTACTACTACGCTAGAGGATCGGCATACGAATCACTAAACTTCATTTTATTTGCAAAGGAACGTGGTTACATAAGTGATGATATACTTAAAACACAGGAAGAAAAAATAACAAAAACAATCATAGGGCTAAATCAAGTAATAAAATTCACCCGAGAAAAAGAAGATACATCATCCTAAAGCAGGTCAACTAAAATCCTAAAGCAGGTCACCTAAACATGTCACATGTAATCCTAAAGCAGGTCACCTAAACATGTCACATATAGTCCTAAAGCAGGTCAACTAAGTTTGTCACAGTTAACGAACATGCGTGAAGCCCGTTCCCTGTGACCTCCATCAACCATAGTATAAGCAAAGATTTTCAGCTCTTAACGCCCGTTACATGTGACCTACATCAACATAAGC
>CAYYRM010000256.1:0-3571 GCA_964474005.1 uncultured Eubacteriales bacterium | reverse complement strand
TGAGATTATTAGTAGGTTGTAAGAAAAAAAAGTCTACATCGCAAAAAGCTTTCAAAGGGAAAAGGGTTTACTGGAAAAAAGAAATGAGTTACAATTAAGGTTAAAAAGTTTAGATCAGATGGTTCAAAAGGCTGAAACCTTAATAAATCATGTTTCTGTGGCATTGGACTATTTATTATTGAACTTAAAAACTGTCTCAGAACAGTTGACTGATTTTAAACAGCAAAAAAACATAGGTTATAGGATTATTCAAGCCCAGGAAACAGAAAGAAAAAGGGTGGCAAGGGAAATTCATGATGGCCCTGCCCAAAGTATCGCTGACATAATTTTAAACACTGAAATCGCTGAGAAAATGTTGTCCATTAACCCTGAATCTACTAAAAAAGAACTCATTTCTATAAAGGGAAAGGTAAGGGATACCCTTCAGGAAATAAGAAGGATAATCCACCAATTACGCCCAATGGGTTTAGATGACCTAGGACTTATTCCAACACTACAAAGGTACTGTGAAGATTTTAGCGAAAGGAACAAAATCTCAACGGAGTTCGTCTTATTTGGAAAAGAGAAAAGGTTTGAGAATTTAATTGAAATAACTTTATTTCGCATAGTTCAAGAGGCACTGCAGAACATATATAAACACAGTAAAGCAACATCGGCCATGGTGAAAATAGAGTTAGATAAAAAAATCACCCTCATAATTAAAGACAATGGGGTTGGATTTAATCCAGCTGATGTTTTTGCAGATATAAACGCTGAAAAATACGGAATTTTAGGTATTAAAGAGCGTGTGAATTTACTAAATGGGGAATTGGAAATTAGCTCAATAATTGGTCGGGGAACCACAATTATTGCTAAAATTCCACAGGAGATAGAAGGGGAGAGTGTAGATGAAAATTAAGATAGCTGTAGTTGAAGACCATCATTTGTTAAGGCAGGGGATAATTAAAATTTTAGACTTTGAAGAAGATTTTTAAGTTGTGGGCCAGGGTGAAAATGGTGTGGAAGCATGTCAGCTTGTGGAAGCATATAACCCTGATGTTGTACTTTTGGATATAAATATGCCAAAGATGAATGGAATCGAAGCCACAGAGTGGATAAAAAAACATTATCCAAAAACTAAGATAATTATCCTGACAATCCATGATGGGGATGAATACATATTTGAAGCAATTAAATTAGGTGCAGAAGGTTACATGCTAAAGGATATTGAAGGGGAAAAAATAGTTGAAGGTATAAGAAATGTTTATACTGGGGATGCATTTATCCATCCATCATTAACTGTGAAACTGTTTAAAGAACTTAATAGGCTATATAAAAATCCAGAAACGGTAATCGTGGATAATGCCTATGATTTATCAGATCGTGAAAATGATGTTTATCAGTTAATAGCTGAAGGTAAGAGTAACAAAGAAATTGGTGATATCCTTAATATCAGTGAAAAGACAGTGAAAAACCATGTCAGCAGGGTATTTAGAAAGCTTGGGGTTTATGATAGAACCCAAGCGGTGGTAAAGGGAATAAAGGAAGGTTTCGTGAAATTATAAACTTGGTACATATGCCCACCCCTTGCATATATTAAAGCAGGGGGTGATTCCTTTATGTCAGGATCATTTTTATGGATATTAGCTTTTTTAGGATTAGCAAGTTTACTAAGATGGATATTTACTTTCTTTAACAAAAAGCCTACATTTACTCCCAGTACATCTTTGGTATTGCTGGTCCATAATTGGGAAAGCAATGTGGAAAGGGTAGTTAGATTCATTGCTTATAATTGCTACTTTAACCAAAACACCACATGTCCAGTGGATGTGGTTATAGTTGACAATGGGTCAACTGATGAGACCCTAAGTATATTATATAAGCTTGCAAGGAGCTTTAATTTCTTAAAAATAGTTGATGGGGGATATGTTAAAAAAAGTCAACATTGTATTTTAGATGATACCAAGGAAAGATGCCAGGGAAAAGGAATAATACTGTTAGATACCATGGATATGGATGTTGACCAAGTGGAAAAGACCATTGGCTTTTACTTTAGAGCCAAGGACTCTAGTGCCAAAGTACTAGAAAATAATGGGGGAAATAGTACATGTGCAGGATAGAAAATTCGACATTATTTGATAATATATACTTAAGTAGCGATACACTACCCCCCGGCCTTGCTATCCCCCCCTCAGCAAGGCCTATTTTTTTTATCTTTAATCAAGGGTAAATCATGCAGGAAAAATTATCCTCGATGGCGAATATACAAAGTTAAGGAGAAAGGTGGGCTACTAGGTGAAAGACTTGATAATCCTGCAGAAGACATTGCAAAAGAAGTGGTTTGTAATAATAAGTATTTTTCTATTTATTAACACCCTTTTGTTCTTAACGGGAGGAATAAACTCACAATATAGGGAACTTTTTTACATGGGGCTTATTCTTATAACAATTTTAGGTGGTAAGAAACTAGGTATCTATTCATTAGTTGGAAGCATATTGGGATGTTTAATAATTACTTATTTCAACACAGGGACCATAAATCATGGAAGTATATTTTATTGGTTTACTGGAGTTTCACTACTTACAGTTTACATGGTAAATAGGCTGAAGGTTTTGATGGATAGGAACGTACTAGAGTATATAAAACAAAATCAAGAACTAACAAAAAACCATGGGGAAATCGAAGTTTTGTTAAAACAAGTTCAAAACCAAGCTGATGAAGTGAGACTCTTTTATCAAATGAGTTTAGAACTGGCGGCATGTCAAGACCAAGAACAGCTTAGCCAGTGCTTAATAAATTGGGCGGAAAGAGTAAATGATTGCAATTGGGTAGCCCTTTACACATTAGAAGACAATAAAGTAACTCTAAAAAATAGTAGCAAGGATAGCTTTGAAAGGTCTAAATCCTTTTTGTTAAATGGTGGGGAGCAATTTATATTAAGGTTACTTAGCTCGAACATACCCCTAATGGATAATACACCCAAATACAATATATTATTACGAAACAAGACAATTTTAGGTGATCTTAAAATCCACTCCATTGCAGCAGTACCAATAACCATAAAGGGAAAAAACAACGGGGTTATGGTACTTTTTAATGAAAGGGATCCCTTTACTGAAGAACACATGAAAAAGCTAGTGAGCATAGCTAACCATTCTGCCATGGTATTAGAAGTGGCGATATTACATAGTGAAAAGACAGCATTGTTCTACCAAACCCTAACCAGTTTAGCAGCTGCCATTGATGCCAAGGATAGCTATACAAAGGGACATTCTGAAAAGGTTACATATTACGCTGGGCTAATCGGAAAAGAATTAGGCTTGAGTCCAAAACAGATGGAATCCCTTAAATATGCCAGCTTACTTCATGATATAGGTAAAATTGGTATCCCAGATGCAGTGCTTAATAAACCAGGTAAATTAAATGATGAGGAATTCGCCATCATCAAGAAACACCCAAATTTAAGCTATTACATAGTAAAAGATATAGATTTCTTAAATGATACATTAGACGGCATAAGATATCATCACGAACGGATGGATGGTAGGGGTTATCCCGCTATTTAGCCCCTTATTAGAATTGGAAAAATTC
>CAYYRM010000255.1:0-3611 GCA_964474005.1 uncultured Eubacteriales bacterium | reverse complement strand
TATTTTTCCTGCATAAATTTTCCTCCTAAAGTTTACGTTCATTATTTCATATTATCATATATTGGCCCCATTGCAAATTATTATGTTTGATAAGATGTTTATTAAAACACATCCAAAAGTGTTATAACTGATTTGCTCCCCTTCCCATTGTTAAAAGCATTTATTATTGTAAACTCCGTAAGAACATCTATTACTTCTCCATTATCATCAACAATGTATACAATCAATTCTCTATTTGTTTCCACTTCTTTAATTATATCTTTAATTTTGGTCTCCTTGGTACATATAATAGTTTTACCTTCCCGAATTTTTTCATAACTTGTCATTTTAGTAATGCCCAATTTTACAGGTAAAAACTTGGTTCTATTCAACTCTTTAATGGCAGAAATCAACAAAAAAAATCCTAAAATACCTAAATATAAATAGCTATCTTGGGAGATGTAAAGATAATAGCCACTTAAAAAAAGAAATATGATCCCAATTATTATTCCCACTAATATTGCTATTTTCTGCGCGTGTATTAGTGAAATTGATTTTGAAAGAAAAGCTTTGAGTATTCTTCCTCCGTCTAAGGGATAGGCAGGTAAAAGATTAAAGAAAAACAATGACAAATTATATCCCAGTAATTTATCTCCATATGGTATATGCTTTGAGAAGTACATGATTATGATGATAAATATCAAATTATTTAGCGGGCCCGCCACTGATATATACCATTCATGTGAGCTGTGATTGTAGACTGATTGATCTATGGTAGCCACACCACCTATGGGTAAAAGCTCAATTTCTGTAACATTATATTGAAAACCCTTTGCCACAAACACATGACCTAGTTCATGTACTACCACCACAAAAAATATAATTATCCCATCAACAAGCATGTTAAAAAAGCCCATGGTAACCATGAGCAAAAAAAACAGAGAACTTATTTTTAACTTTATTCCTGCTATTTTACCTATGTACATAATTTACTCCATAAATGTAAATCCATTTTTTCTTTTTTCATTTACCCAGTTCCTAATATTTTCCCAATAAATATCGACATCTTTACTTCCATCAACATAGCTTTGGGTTTTGGATACAATTGTTTGGGAGAGTTTATTGGAAAAGAAGGTGTTTGAATAGATAAATAGACCAAGTAATATACACATTACCCAACAGGTTTTGGTACCTAGTATTTTGGGGAAAATTGATTCCTCCATATCATCAAAATCTGCAAAATCATATGTGACAGCCTTTTTCAAACCTCGCTCCCTCATCTTGACCTCTAATTTTGTCCGCAATGCTGATTGAGGTGCCTGTCTTTTTCCTCTAGCTTCATTCATAATATTCCCCTCCTCTATTATCCATTTATATTTAGTACAGTTAAGAAAAATGATTAAAAAAAATATAAACATTGTAATACATAAGGAGATTGTTTGAAAGGGATTTGGATTTTTATGAAAGGGGAGTAATATAGCAAAAAAGCTCAGGGGTGGCTGAGCTTTAGAATATTGTTTTGCTGTCGCGCCTTAATCCTACATTTAGTACTAATCCCATGGCCAACATTGTTGACATGAAAGTACTTCCCCCATATGTGATAAATGGAAGGGGTAGACCTGTAACAGGCATAATAGATAGGGTCATTCCAACGTTTACTAAAACTTGGAAGGCTAAAAGAGCAGCTACACCTACACATATATATGTGCCGAAGGCATCACTGGACTCCATGGCTATATGGATCACTCGGTAGATAATAAACAAAAATAAAATAAGCACTATGGCACTTCCAATTAAGCCAAATTGTTCTCCTATTACAGAAAAAACAAAGTCTGTGTGGGCTTCGGGAACAAAGTTTAAGTCGCTTTGAGTTCCTGCTCTAAAACCTTTTCCCCAAATTCCACCTGAACCTATGGCGATTTTTGATTGGATTATCTGAAAACCTGCCCCAAGGGCATACTTATATGGATCCCTAAAAACAATTAAACGCACTTTCTGATAATCCTGTAAAACAAAGTGGAATCCTAAAAAAGCAACTGCGGATCCCGCAGATCCTAGTAAAAGTAAATGTTTCCACTTTAAACCTGCAACGAAGACCATGGCAAGGGTTATGGCAACAAATACTAGGGATGTTCCTAAGTCAGGCTGTAAAAATATTAAAGCCATGGGAATTCCCACATGAACACCTGGTTTCACAAGGTCAAATATTGAATCGGTTTTTATGTCATCTCTAGACATTAACCAAGCAAGGGTTATAATTACTGCTACTTTTGCAAATTCCGATGGTTGCAAACGGAAAAATCCTAAATCAATCCACCTTTGGGCACCTTTACTGGATGCCCCAAAAAATATAACAAAAAGCAATAAAGCTAAATTTGCGCCGTAAATTAAATATACAATACCTTTAAAATCCCTATAATCAAAGAATATAACCACTGCCATAACAAATAGCCCAACAATGAGCCAAATGGATTGCATCACCAAATAATATGTCCCATGTTTACTAGCGGATGCAGAATATATGATGGCAATTCCAATTACTGATATTAAGATGATTGCTAAAAGTAATTGAAAATCAAAATTTTCTATGTTCTTTCTATTAATCAATCTACATCCCTCCTTCTAAAAAATAATTATATTATATTTTATACTTTTTTTAAATGGTATATTTTATAGTCCTAACTTTCTAAATAGCCTTTTAAAGGCTCCATGTTCTTCATAGGGCATTAGGGGTACATTGACACCATTTAGCCGCTGAGCAATATTTCTATACGCCGTTGAAGCCCTTAGGTTGTGTTTTAAAACTATAGGTTCACCCTTCATGTTTGAAATCATAACCTGATCTTCTTCTGGAACAAAACCCATAAGTTTAATGGATAATGTTTCTACGATGGTTTCAATATCTAAATAATCGCTTTTTTTGGCTAAATCTGGTCTAAGCCTATTAACTATAAGGCTAATTGAGTGATAGCCATGATTATCTAATAATCCCACCACCCTATCCGCATCTCTAACCGCTGTGGGCTCAGGTGTTGTTACAACAAGGGCATTTTTTGCTGGTGCTATGGCATTTTGAAATCCTTGTTCTATACCCGCTGGACAGTCTATGAGTACAAAATCAAATTCTTGTTCTAACTCTCTACAAATATCTTTCATTTTTTCTGGAGTTAGCACATTTAATTCTAGATTTTGAGGTGCAGGTAGCAAAAATAACTCATTGAATTTTTTATCGCGTATTAATGCTTTTTTTAATGGGACTTCCCCTTGAGCAACTTTCATAATATCATAAATAACCCTATTATCAAGCCCTAATACAATGTCTAAATTCCTAAGGCCCATGTCAGCGTCTATCACAACAACTTTTTTATTTAACATTGCAAGGGCTGTGCCTAGGTTTGCTGTTATTGTGGTTTTTCCAACTCCGCCCTTACCTGATGTTATTACATATGTAGAACCCATAATTTACTCACCTTTCCTTTGCCAATTCTCTGTAGCATGGAGTTCAATTTCACTCCCGTTAGAATAAACAATTATCCCTTTGTTTAACCAAGTGGAATCATGGTCAATGAATGATATTTCTTCACCTATCCTAACCTGACATACACCTGTTTTTATTGCCAGAATGAAACAAT
>CAYYRM010000254.1:0-3625 GCA_964474005.1 uncultured Eubacteriales bacterium | reverse complement strand
GTTTTGACAAGTATGTGGAAAAGATCAGTGATACTGAATATCACGCTTATTTTTTCAAAAAAGATAAACAAGATATTATAAAAATGGGTGAGTTTTTAAAACTGGATAATGAAAAGATAAGTAAAGTGGTGGACATTAAAGTCAAATTTCTAAAAGATAAAATTACTTTACAAGAGGCCAAGGAAAAGTTAAACTCCACAGTTAGTGAGATTACAGCAGAAGAGTTTGCCATATGTGAACAGTATTTGCAGAATTACGGTATTTCCGATGATACCTTAGCAGAACGTATGGAAGAAATCTTGGAGATTTTTGATGATGTACTGGTATCAAAAAAACTAGATTTGCCCCCAGGACATCCTATTCAAACATATATCCTTGAGGCTGAGGCTATAAAGGAAGTATTAAAGAAAATGGAAGAACTACTAGGTCAAAAATTTATTAAAAATCAGTGGTTGGAGCTATATGATAAGCTTAGCCAAATCAGTATACATTTTAGCAGAAAGCAAAATCAGTTATTTGCGGCTTTAGAAAGAAAGGGTTTTGATAAACCATCTAAGGTTATGTGGACTTTGGATAACCAGATTAAAGACATAATAAGGAAATCCAAGACATTATTAAATGAAGACAAAGACCAAGAGTTTGTAAGTCTTCAGGTTGAAGTTATAGGTATGGTTAAGGATATGATGGTAAAAGAAGTTGAGATCCTTTTCCCAACAGCTATGGAGTTGTTAACAGAAGAAGACTTTGTGGAAATGCGTAGGGGTGATGATGAGATAGGATATTGCTTAATTGATACTCCCCCTTCCTATGGTGAAGATGTAAGTGAGGCTGCAAGTAATAATAATGAGCTGATATCAGACTTAGCTGCAGTTCTTCAAAAACATGGTGTTTTAAACAGTACAGGTAAAGATGAAGTACTAGATGTAAGTCAAGGAAAATTGACACTGGAACAAATAAACCTTATATTTAAACATTTACAAGTGGATCTATCCTATGTGGATGAAAATGAAATTGTTAAGTTCTACAGTGATACAAAACACAGGGTATTCCCCAGGAGCCCAGGGGTTATTGGTAGAGAAGTACAAAATTGCCACCCAAGGGAAAGTGTTGATACTGTGGAAAGGATCATCAGTGCATTTAGATCAGGGGAGCAAGATCAAGCAGAGTTTTGGCTTGAGTTAGGTGGTAAATTTATTTATATAGTTTATAACGCAGTAAGAGACGAAAAGGGTAATTTCAGAGGAGTACTGGAAATGATGCAAGATGTGACAAGGATAAGGGGCCTTAAGGGAAGCCAGAGGTTACTAAGCTGGGATAATGAGGAAAAGGTAGAAGAAGTGGAAGTAAAAGAAGAAACCACTATAGTCAACAATCCTTACGGATTAAGCAAAGATAGCATTATAGGTGACATCGTTAAGAAATATCCATTTATAAAAGACTTTTTATTTAATCTTTCACCTAAGTTTAGCAAGCTAAAAAATCCTATCTTGTTCAAAACCATGTCATCCATAGCAACATTGGAGATGATTAGTGAACGGGGTGGTTTTGAAGTAGATGACCTGATTTCTAAGATAGTCTCTGAGATAGATTCAAAAAAATAATCAGTATTCAATTGTTTCTAATATCATTCTAGTAATAATTTAATGGTGTGGTAAAAATCTCCACTCTTTGCAGTATATAGAGTAGCCAATAATGGTGAAAAACTGTAGGAGGGAGATTTTTATGTTTTATACTGTAAAAAAAGGTGACACCCTTTACAAAATCGCAAAGAATCATGGGATTACATTACAAAGGTTAATAGGTTTAAACCCCAGCATAACAAACCCAAACTTGATATTCCCTGGGCAAAGGGTTCAAGTAAAGGAGGAAATCTCAGAAAGTACACCAGCTAAAGGTAGAGTTGATATGGTAGAATTCTTTATACAAAGTGGGTGGCGGGTTACATCGGAATATGGCATCAGAAGAGACCCCTTTTCTGGGAAAAATGCCTTTCATCGAGGGATTGATTTTGGTGGAAAACCAGTGGGTGAGCCTATACAAACACCTATAGCAGGGATGGTTATGTATGCTGCCCATTATGATGGTTGGGGAAATCTTGTGGGTATACAAGATGACAATGGGTATGTGCATATTTTTGCCCACATGGATAAGGTGTCAGTAAAGGTAGGTGCCAAGGTGGTGGCTTCTGATGTGGTGGGACTAAATGGAGTCACAGGAAACGCCACAGGGCCACACCTACATTACCAGATCAATACCCCAAGGGGAGGGATAGTGGGGATAAATGCCCATTGTGATCCAAGGATGTTTAGATAAAAAACCTAAACATCACCACCACTAACACCACTGAATAAAAACCAAAACATCACCACCACTTACACCACTTTGTTCTTTTTGGGGGGATTTTGGGTACACGGATACCACAGTAAGGGCTTTCACAGACACCACTGAATAAAAGATTTTATTATTGGTGGGGGAGATGTCCTATCGGTATTTATATTTTCGATATTGATGCTGTAGTTCTAGAGTGATTTCTACTATAAAAAACATAAAAACTTTTCACACCAAAAAAAATAAAACCTTTTCACACTAACCTACACTAAAAAATACAAAAATTATAAGTAATTAACAAACAGCCCTACCTCTGCGGGACCCACAAAATGTTCATTCTTAACAGTGTCAAAGGTTTTAGCCATAAATAAACAAAACAATTGGCATCGGAAACACACGGAATATAACTATCTGGGCTTACTGCTGGGTCTTTAGAAGAATTTATACCATACATAATCAACAATCAGCCTTCACCCAAGCGTAGGCAAGGCTTTAGCCTTGCGGAAAGATGGTTATCTGCATTTGACAGGACATTCAATATTGACAAAGTTATGTGGAATGGGTACACGGATACCACAGTAAGGGCTTTCACAGAAACCACTGCTAAAAGATTTTTTTAAGGGTAGGGTAGGGGTTCTATCTTTATCTTTATTTTGATATTGATGCTGTAGTTCTAGAGTGATTTTCTCCTATAAAAAACATAAAACCTTTTCGCACTAACCTACACTAAAAAATACAAAGATCGTACGAAATCTAAAACCAAACAGCCCAACCCCTGTGGGACCCACAAAATGTTCATTCTTAACAGTGTCAAAGGTTTTAAATTCTTTTTCAGTCGCAATATCAATGGACCCACAAAAAGAGCCACCATATCCGAGAAGATCAGTGAAGATCCGTGGCTAAATAATTGCCCTTGTCCTGCCCTTTAATCTGGGTCAGACCCAACGCTAAAGCATTGGGCTACGGTGGTGGAGGATAATCCTGCCTATCCGTGGCCCAATCATTAAAGACCCAGCATCATTTCATAAATTAATTGATGCCCTCCGACCCAGCATGTAGCAATAATTAGCAGTTTCAGTTGCAATAAAAAACCCACAAAAAGAGCCCCCATATCCGAGAAGATCAGTGAAGACCCGTGGCTAAATGTTTTTATTTTACTCAGGGACTGAAAGTCCCCTAATCAGTGAACGAAGTTCACCTAATCAGAGCCTAAAGGCTCCTACTCAGAAACCCCCAGGTTTCCTACTCTGCCCTTTCATCTGGGTCAATCCCAACGCTAAAGCATTGGGCTACAGGG
>CAYYRM010000253.1:0-3641 GCA_964474005.1 uncultured Eubacteriales bacterium | reverse complement strand
GGTTGGTTTTTTTCTTTTAAAATAACATATCTAGAAACACAGACTATGATACTTTCTATAACTGAGATAGCAAAAAGAAACAAACAAAAAGAAAGGTTTTAAAAACAGTGGTATCTGTGAAAGCCTTTACAGTGGTATCCGTGTTCCCCATACAAAAAATAAAAACCCCTCACGGGGTTTAGAAAATACTTAAATCAAGCTCCTTTGACAAATCTTCAAGGATTTTTATTCCTGCTATGCTGTTGCCTTTTTGATCCAGGGCTGGTCCCCACACACCTAAGCCGTATTTGTTGGGAACAACTGCCATGATTCCTCCACCCACACCACTCTTGGCGGGGATACCCACTTTAATGGCAAACTCCCCTGATGAGTTATACATGCCACAAGTAACCATAAAACTCTTCACCAGTTGAGTTATATCTTTAGGTATAATCCTCTCACCTGTAATTAAAGAAACACCTTGATTGGCTAAAACCGCCGACATCTTTGCCAATCCAACACAATCCACCTCTAATGAGCAATGTTTAAAATAGAGGTTTAAAACATCTTCCACGTCCCCTTCAATAACCCCAACATCCTTCATAAAATAAGCAGCTGCCCTATTTCTATCCCCAGTGGCCTTTTCAGACAAATACACTTCTTCATTTAAAGATATTTTTTCCCCTGTAAGGGATTCCATAAACTCAAGGATTCTACTAAACCTATGGGTATTATCCCTCCCCTTTATCATACTGGATATTGCTATGGCCCCAGCATTAATCATGGGATTCAAAGGTTTTGATGGATTCATGGTTTCAAGTTTTACTATGGAATTAAACGGGTCTCCAGTGGGTTCCATACCTACCTTGGAAAATACTTTCTCTTGTCCATTATCCATTACTGCTAACATCAAGGTAAATATTTTAGAAATGCTCTGGAGTGTGAATTTTTCTGTAACATCTCCAGCACTGTATGTATTGTTATTTAAATCTTTTACAACCACTCCCAGCTTGTCCACATCCTGTTTAAGTAAAGCAGGGATATAACTTGCTACTTTACCATGGCGACAATACTCCCTGTTTCTTTTCAATATTGAGTTTAGTGTTTTCTCCATTGGGTTCTTCTCTCCCTAACTATTTTTTATTTACAATCATTAAAAATACATCCCCACGAATCAATATATCCTTTTCTTTATTAGCTAAAAGGGGGTCATCGCTTAAAATATACTTATATCTTCTACTTCGAAGCCTTGCTGGTGTAGTCATGGTCAATTCAGGGGTACCCCCTTTAAACAGCACACAAATCCTATCCTTATGAATCCTACACATACTTTTAATCACATCAAAGGATAGATCCTCTTCTTCTCTATCTGCTTCGTAATCCCCCATAGCTAAGGTAAACCTCTCTTTAATAAATTTGTATGCATAATCATCCTTATAGTCATAGGAAAACTCTTGCAATAGCTTACTCCATGAGACCACTTTTGTGTTTTCACTTTCTACATCTATTTCCTCATTTGTAATTATCACTTGACTTACGGAAGAAACTTTTCCGTCCTTTAGTTTAAGCTCATCTATGTATTTCTCCCCAGTTTCCGAAAACTCCTTCCAGTAATCGGCACCCTTAGGTTCAGATAAATCACCACTGACAAATATAAAACAATTATTAACCCTTATACCTAATGGCCAAATATTTTTATGATGGATTCCCAAGGGAATCAAAGTGAAATCAGTATAAACATCTATATCATTATGTTTTTGACATTTAGTATTGGTTATGGCAGTAAGGGAGTATATCCCCTTCATGGCCCTTGTTAACAAAATATTTGGAAGCAATGTTTTAAAAATATGGTCGTCACCCGTTACTATATTGCTATATGGCATAAATCTAACCCCTTTCACACACGTAAATATTAAAGATATTTATTTCCTAGAAAAAAGGAAATATCCATTTCCACTTTTATTATTCGTAAAAAACATAAAAGTTCCTGCAAATTACAGGAACTTTTAGTAAAAAGTAATTAATACTTTAATCCTACTCCATAAGCTCAACTACTCCAGTGGTTATATCCATCACCCAATTTAAGCTTTCTTCACTGTTGTCATAGGATCTTGTGGAAAACATTAACCTCTTACCTTCCATCCTCCATTTAAGTTCTTTAAATCCTGGAAAGTAAAAGGATTCATCTTCCTTTAAATCTAAATAATACTGTAGCACTTCACCATTAAGTCTAACCACATTACCCTCTAGATGACAATCCACATATAAATACCGTCCGGAATCAGCCAAATCCCCTAATGTATATGCATAATCACAGCCATCTGGTCCCCAAAATGGACCACTATCTCCACCATAACCCATGGGTATAAAACCACCCTTTGCTATATTGGTAAATTTTGAAGATTGGCTTTTAGGGTCATAATAGCCCACAACTGAATAAGTAGCTCCCATTTCATAGGAGCTTTCGATTATAAATGCAACCCTTTGGTCATTCGGGCAGTATTGAGCCACTGTGATGTTTGTGAAGTCTATAGGGTTTAAACTTATGTTCTTTATGCCTAATAACTGCTGCCATGAATTATTCAACTGGTCTCTTATAGTTTTTCCATCGATAACAATTTCCTGAGTTAATAGGTCTATAACCACAGAATTGTCATCATTTAATATTACAAGGGGGAAGTTTAAAATTCCATGGGTCCACTTTCCTTTTAAATATTTATCATCTATCTGAACCTTTTGTCCATTATGGGAAATGGAGTCCACTTCCTCCCTTGAAAATATCCTTGCGCTACTTTCATAGACTATTACTTCTTCGCTCAAGTATGCTTCTTGGCTCTCATAGCTACTATCTATGCTGTTAAAATCATAGGCGTTATCAGCCCGACATCCCACTAATAGAACAATTGAAATTATAACGATTATTAATCGTATCATAAATTGCCACCCTCCTTATTACAATAATTACCTACAGAGGAGGAATTTATGCATTTCGGGGTATGGGGAACACAGGTAATAACTAGCCACAAAAACGCACTATTCTCTGACTTACTGCTGGGTCTTTGCATAAATTAAAATTTAAAGAAATACAAACCAACCACCACTTGCACCACTTACCACCATCTACACCACTTTGATAACTAACTGTAGCCCATGCTTTAGCTTGGGCGGACTTTTGTAGAGCGGGGAACACGGATACCACTGTAAAGGCTTTCACAGATACCACTGTTTTAAAACCTTTTTCTTTTGGTAGGTGTTGTTTTGCTATCGTAGTGATATGAAATTCATGGCATGTATTTCTAGATATAGTTAATATAAAAAATGGACCCAGCATCAGTTCTAGAATTAATTGAAGGCCTATGACCCAGCATCAGCCCTTAAAATAATCGTTTCCGTGGCTAATTCAATAAAGACCCTCAAAATCAACCACCACTTGCACCACTTACCACCATCTACACCACTTTGATAACCAACTGAGGCTTTAAGATAAAACCTTATCACACTATATTGCACTATAAAATACAAAAAGCATAAGAGAATGTAATTCTCCTACTCAGAGCCAACGGCTCCTAATCAGAACCAAAGGTTACTAATCAGGAAAATTTCTAGTTTCCCTACTCGACCCTTTGCCTGCCTTGTTCAGCTAAAAAGCTTACGCAAGTAAT
>CAYYRM010000252.1:0-3678 GCA_964474005.1 uncultured Eubacteriales bacterium | reverse complement strand
ATGATTATATGACCGCAGTGGAATATCTAAAATTTATTGCCCAGGTCAGTGGTTATGATGCTAAGGAGACCCAAAAGAGAATAGACCAATTACTTGCTCAGGTGAAGCTAACCTCTGCCAAGGATAGAAAAGTGGGGGGATATTCCAGGGGAATGAAGCAAAGGCTTGGGTTAGCTGTGGCCCTTTTTAATCATCCCAAATTTTTGTTCTTAGATGAGCCAACATCTGCCTTGGATCCAGAGGGGCGTTTAGAAATGGTGGATTTAATCCAAGATTTAAAAGGTGAGGAGATAACTGTATTTTTATCAACCCATATTTTAAGCGATGTTGAAAGGGTTTGTGATGAAGTAAGTATTTTAGATAAGGGTAAGATATTGATAAATAAAAACCTAGAAGATTTACAAAAGGAATATATTCAGCCAATATTTGATATAACCTTTGAAAATTCTGCAGATGCAATAGCAAAAAAAATGCAAAGTCTTGATTGGATTGAAAATATTAAGGTGGATAATCGCAAAATTAGTGTTTATGCCAAGGATATGGATATGGCTAAAGGCAGTTTGCTAAGGGAATTATCTAAATATGAGGATGTTGTCACTAGTTACCAGATAAGACAGGGTAATCTAGAGGATATATTTATTAGGATGGTGAATGAAAATGGAGTCATTTAAGGCCTACTTTAAAAAAGAAGTATTGGAGTCTATAAGACAAAGTAGATATATAATTTTCGCTGCAGGATTTGTCCTTTGGGCACTTTTGAATGCTCTGATGTTAAAGGTGTTGCCAGTTTTTATGGCCAGTCAATTCCCCGATGAGTTGTTGGAATTGTTAAAGGTTGATAGATTAGATGCAATGAAAAACTTCATGGGTGATCTTTACACCATGGGTAGCTTGTTCTTGATTTTCCCTTTGATGGGGGTTATGGCCGATGAAATTGGTAGACAAAGGTTGATGCTTCCATATTCTAAGGGAGTGGATCAAAAGGGATTAATTTTGGCTAAAACACTACACTACACCCTTTTAGTTTTTTTGGTTGTGTTTTTGGGCTTGATTGTTAACAGATACTATACCCACATTCTTTTTGAAGGAGCTACTGTGCCATACTTAGATGTAATAGCTTCAAGTGGTTTAGCCATGTTGTTCTTTGCATTTTTGGTTTCATTCTTAATATTTATGAGTAGCATGTTTAAAAAGGGAATAGTGGCAGGACTTATTGTTTTAGTTTCCACATATGTAATGCAATTTTTAGGTGGAGCTGAGAGTTTAAGGAATTATAATCCCTACTACCTATTCCAAAGGGCAACAGACATTGGTAATTCCTATGATGGTACCACAACACCAATTATTATTTTTACAGTACTAGTAATAATTGCCCTCAATGTTTTAACCATATACAGAATGAAAAAAATTGAAGTGGTATAAAAATTTAAAGCCTAGCACCTTTTTACTTAAGAAGGATGCTAGGCTATTTTCTTTTAGTTATTGTTGATATTTAACACATCTAAGGCCCTGCGAGCTAGATTTTGGAAGGCATTGCGCCATGCCGTGGCTCCAGTTATACCATCTAGGGCATCGGGGTCTTCTGTTTCTAAGAAGGTTTGCTCCATTTCATTTACAAGGGCCAGTTGATCCACTTCTGGGAAATTGTTTCTCCAGTTTTGTAGGTAGGGCTCGTCAAATTTTTTGTTGACTCCATTTCTATAGTCACTGAAGTCCACATTGGTCATTTGATCATTTTGGACTGTTATTAATAATTGAGAAACGTCGCCCCTTTCATTTTGTTCACCCACAAAAACATATATATCATCAAAGTTTTGTTCCAATTCTGCTTGTTGGGCTTGAATTAGGGAGCCCATGGTCAACCTCTTCATGTTCCTTGCCCAGGAAGTGGCACCGGTTATGGCATCAATGGTATTGGGGTCTTGGGTTTGAAGGATTTGCTCTTCCCTTTCCTCAATGATGGCTATGGGGTCAACTTCTGGGAAATTGTTTCGCCAGTTGTTTAAGTATGCATCATTCTCCCTTTTGCTGTTTCCTTCTTGGTCTATTTCATCATAGAGATAAGATGTTATTCTACCATTTTGAACCTCGTAGGCTATATAAGGTGTCCAACCATTGTTGGCAGGGTTTCCATATACTTCATAAGCTCCATCAACATAATTTTGGTCTAATCTACTGGTTCTGGCTTGGGCCAGTATCACGGAAGCCAGTTCAGTGAAGCTTTTATAACTACCTGTGGCCCCTGTGGAAACATCAACATCTTGTACCCTTTGTCCTTCTACCAGCTGAGACTCTAATTGTTCCATAAGGGCAACGGGATCCACATTTGGGAAAGCATTACGCCAGTTTTGAACATACTGAGGATCATCTAGCTTTGCTTGACCTTCTTCATTGAATTCACCATACTCAGCTTGGGTTATACGGCCGTTGGAAATGGTAAGATTAAGCCTTGGGGCCCATCCCCTTTGATCCCTGCGTTTTACCGCCACATATTCCCCATCCCTTGGGGTTTCAGTATCATCCACTAGGTACACAGCATTTTCAAACAAGCTCTCATAAATATAAACATTTAAAAGGGGTGCAATCTCCCTTCCAGAAATATAGAAATCACCTGCTTGAGTTATGATATTACTTGGTGTTAAGTCTATATTATTTTTATACAACTTGAGGTTTTCTTGTCTTTCTTGGGGGGCATCTGGGTTTTCCCCTATGGTAATTACATTGTTTGCATCATCAAACTCAACTGATATATCTAAGGCTGTGGCCACTTCATGTAGGGGTAAATAAACAATTCCCTTATCTAAAATGGGTAGGGATTGTAGCTCTAACCTTTCTGCATTTAGCCATACATTGCCCTCAAAATTATCTAGGGCTTGTTGAGGCTGCTCTCCCCGGTCCTGTGCCTCTGGATCAGGGGTTTCAGCGGGACCTCTGTTTAATAATACTATGGCTAAGCCGATAACTAAGGCAACGGCAATCATAATACCGACAATTTTCTTCATATTGCTCCTCCTTTTAATAAGTATTATTCTTATTTTGGGAGGAACATGGAATTTTTATGCAAACTTTTTACACACTGCCACCATTAAATAATACTTCATATCAGGAAGGGGGATTTCGATGGTGGAATCTATCTGATGATACATTGTTATATTTTTAAAGGGTTTTAAAACATCCCAAAATTCATCTTCAGTGTATTGATAAACATGGTAAGGGCATGAACATGGTTCATTTTTACCCCTGCCGAAAGGTGTTGATATAATTAATGTCCCATCATCTTTTAGGAGATTATATAAATTTTGTATAAATACTTCATCACCATAAAAGTGTTCTATTGTTTCAAAACTTATAATAGTATCAAAGGTACCGTATTTTTTATGGAGCTCTTTATTTAAACAATCATCCACATAGTATTTGGTGTTGGGAAATAGATAATTTTCATTGGCATAGTTTATTGATTCAATATGGTTATCGATACCCACAAGCTCTGTTATACTGTGATTATCCAGAAGAAGGTATTCACTGCCATAACCAACTCCACAGGCTATATCTAAAACCCGTCCCCTACAAAAGGGGTTAGCAAATTCATATCTTGCTATATGTTCTTTTAGCATTCCATTTTTTGGATTCATTAGCTTTGGTATCATTCTTTCTCCAGTAAGCTTCATTACTCCACTA
>CAYYRM010000251.1:0-3679 GCA_964474005.1 uncultured Eubacteriales bacterium | reverse complement strand
TATTCTTCATGATTAAGGAATCAATGTTGTCTAACAGGTAAAAAAGTAGTTTCTCCTGTAGGAGTCCATACTTTACAATTTCACCTAAACCACTTATAAATTCTTTGTACTCAAGGGTTTCTAAAAGAGAAGGGTCCATATATATAGCTTTAGCACTGTGAAATAACCCTAAACTGTTTTTTATTCCACCATGATTTATGGCGGTTTTGCCGCCTATGGAACTGTCCACCTGGGACAGTAAAGTGGTGGGAAAATTGTAGAAGGATATACCCCTTTTGTATATTCCACTAAACATCCCTACTAGGTCACCTGTGGCTCCCCCCCCTATGGCCACCACACCATCATGCCTACTTAGATCATATTCCAATGCTACATTTGTCAATAGGTTTATTCCTTCTAAAGATTTAAGTTCTTCTGGGTTAGGTAAGTTAATAATACGATGGTTTACCTGGTGAAATAAGGTGTCGATCCTGTCTTTATGCAACTTAGCCACATTGCCATCTATCACCAGTAAAAATTTACCATGATTACCTTTATATTTAGAAAAGCTACTCCAGGAGTCATCCCCAATGTAAACTAAACCCTCAGTTACCTTTATTTCCATTATAAAATACCTCAATCCGTTTCAAATAGTTATTGTAAGCCTTTATAGTATCATCCATGTGGTCACCACCAAATTTCTTGAGAAACTGTTTCGTAATTTCTAATGCCACAACATTTTTTATTATCACTGAAGCTGCGGGTATAACCGTTGTGTCACTTCTTTGGTAGTCTGTGGTGGTCTCCTTTGTTGTAGAAACATCAATTGTTGATATTCCCTTTATAACAGTTGGTATTGGTTTTATGGCCGCTCTTAAAACTAGGGTTTCTCCATTTGTCATTCCACCCTCTATACCACCAGCCCTATTGGTTTTCCTTATCACACCATTATCATAATATATTTCGTCATGATATTCACTGCCCAAAAGCCTTGTCCCGTCAAAGCCTACCCCAATTTCCACACCTTTTACCGAAGGGATAGACAGTACAGCCCCACCAAGAATACCATCCAATCTAAACTCCCCCAAGCTATAATCTCCAAGACCTGGAGGCAAGCCTAAAACCACAGTTTCCACTGTACCGCCAATGGAATCTCCATGGGTTTTAGTATTTTCTATTAATTTAATCATCTCCGTGGTTGCTTCACTATCCATACAGTACACTGGTGAGTCATATATACTATTATACTCATAACTGTTTTTTGCAACTATGTTATGTATTGACTTTACATAGGAATGGATTACAATATTAAATTGCCATAAAAACTGCTGACAAATGCTCCCCACCGCAACTAAAATGGCGGTGTTCCGTGCACTGGCCCTTTCCAATACATTGCGGCAATCTTGAAAATTATATTTTAGCATGCCAGGTAAGTCAGCATGTCCAGGTCTTGGGGTTGTGTACTCTAGACCTTGGTTATGATAAATATCTTGATAATTTTGCCAATCCTTATTATCAATCAATAAGGAAATAGGGCTACCTATGGTAGCCCCCTGTCTTACACCCGATAATATATTGACCTTATCGGATTCTATTTGCATCCTTTTCCCTCTACCATATCCACCTTGTCGAAGTTTCAATTCATTATTAATTTTTTCTTCATCAATGGTTAAACCAGCGGGTAAACCTTCTAGTATAGCCATCAATCCTTTATTGTGTGATTCTCCTGCTGTTAATAGTCGCAAATTCATCACCCCTACTAAATTTTGAATATAGTACTGTTGCAATAATTGCTGAAAAAAACCTCACAGCCACTACCACGAAAGCATTAGCCCCAATCCCTACAAAGATAACGGTTTCTTCCACCAGTGCATGACTGATTCCCACTAATATTAATATTTTTGTAAGGTCTTTGGTACTGAAATTATTTTCTTTTCCAGCGGTTATTATAACACCTGCTCCATAGGTTAAACCAATTAGAAACCCCACTGTAACAGGCACTATTGAATCCTTAGGTAGTTTCAGCACCTTCGTTAAGGGCGAAAAGAACTTTCCTAATTTATCAATGATTCCAATTTCCTTTAAAAATTCAATAAAAATCAACAGTGGAAAGATTATAATTGCTAAATTATATAATGAGAGTAATGATGTTTTAAAACTTTCAAATAATAGATCCACCAAAATACACTCCCTATAATATTATTCCTAAAAGCCACCCAACTATCAGTGACATGCCAAAACGCCATCCTAAAACCACCCAAGATTTAGCACCTACTTTTTGTGCTATTATGGTTTCACTTAACATACTATGACAGATGGCAAGCATTGAAGATAAAATGGTGATTTCCTTAACCCCAAGGTTTAATGTCATCATGGCAGCCACAGCTCCATAAACAGTGGTTAAGTTTCCAATAATAAGAACCAATGCTCCTTCTCCAGGAAGAGAAAAAAAACTCATTGTTGGGCTTAAAAACGTCGCCAACTTTGTGAGCCACCCAGTTCTTTCCAAAAAACTAACCAAGGTGATAACTGGAATAATCACCTTGGCCAACTCCCACATTACTACGGCGCCATTTTTACCACCGTTATAAATTACTTTACTTATATTCATTAAAGTTTCTCTCTAATTCAGTCCAATTTTCAGAATTTATCATTTCCAGCTGGGCCTCAAGTAATGATCTGAACCTGGTACGGCATACATGAACTTGTTTTGCCATTTCTTCCATTTCTGAATGAATTTTTCTTGCCTTTAAAATAGCTTCATCAATGGTCTTTTTTGCTTCCCTTTCAGCTTCCCTACGGATTAGCTCACCTTCTCTACTGGCGTTTTGTTTTACTTCCTCAGCTGTTTCTTGGGCAACGACTATTGCGTTATGCAAAGTTTCTTCAATCTTTGAATAGTGTTCTAATTTCTGGTTTAGTTGATTTACTTTATCAGTTAGATCCTGATTATCTTTAATGAGTTTCTCAAAGTCTCGAACAACCTTGTCCAAAAACTCATTAACCTCATCTTCATTATACCCCCTAAAAGTACGGGTAAACTCTTTGTTGTGAATATCCAACGGGGTTAACGGCATATCTACACCTCCATTTTTGCTTTTTAATATTAATTCGACTAAAACCCTTCAATTCCTTTTTTTAATTTGGGATTTTACACATATTTTTTAATTGTTACATGGATACGATTCTTTTTGGTTAAATTACCCACATCAGCTATTTCTATCCTGCCCCTCCCCCTTAAGGATATTATTTCTCCTTGGTTTATCTGATAGGCTGGATTAGAAATAGTCTTATACTGTACCTTAGCTTTCTCACTTTTTATTAAGACTCCTATTTTTGTCCGTGACAGACCAAAGCCTAGGCTGGCCACTGCGTCAAGGCGCAATGACGCAACTGTTCCACTTATTTCTTTAACCTTACTTGGAGCAATTTTTAGTTGGTGGGGGTAAATCTCTTTTACCTCAACCTTGGCATTGCCAATTTTGGTTAAATTCAGTAGTAAATAATCTAAAATATCATTACTAACCACAATCTGGCACCCTTCATCAAAAACAATTATATCCCCCACCTTGTCCCTTTTTAAGCCAAGACCAAGTATGGATCCTAAATAGTCCCTGTGACTATACTTAGACATATTAATACCTAAAACCTCTATGAAAGAAATTTCAGGTTCTACATCTTCAACTTTTAAAAAGTCTGG
>CAYYRM010000250.1:0-3680 GCA_964474005.1 uncultured Eubacteriales bacterium | reverse complement strand
AAATAAATTTATAATGAAACTTGATTCTCCTAGTGAACTAAAAAAAGATTTATGTGAGATTCATAATTCATCCTTTGCCTTTTATAGAGACAATTTGAGGAAAGCCCCACATAACCTTTACACTTCAACACAGTTACTGAACTTGGGTTTCGAAAGACGAGGTTTTACCAATCCATCGAGTTATATTTTCTCCAATAGCCTTAATGTTGCTGGTAATTGGCAAGGGGTAAACGATATAGTAATTCCCTATTTTTCTTCCAGATCTTATAATTACAAAATTTCATATACCTATGATGACAGGGAAGAAAAATACCTTCGCTATACAAACGATGTCCCCCACAAACTGACAGATGCCTCATCCATGGAATTTGAAGGGGTAGTAATTATCAAAGTGAATTTTTCCAACTTAAGTGGTGGTAGGGTAGATTTCCAAACCAGCGGTGAAAATGAAGCTCATATCTTTTTTCAAGGGAAGTATCTGAAAACCAAATGGAAAAAAAGCGGTGCCAACACCCATTACACCTTTGAAATAGATGGGAAATTTGTTCCCATTGATAACTCTAACTTTATATTCCATATTGTCCCTAAGGATAGAAAGGTTGAGATTAAATAACTTCCACACAAAATATAAAGAGTATGAAATCAATTGATTTCATACTCTTTAATAGGATTTAGGAGCAAGACCCTTGCCCTCTTACCTAAAGTATATATCCCCATTTTCAATTCTTTCTATAATTGCTAGGGAGTGCAGGTTATACCCCTTATCCCTTAGGATTTTACCACCTGGTTGAAATCCTTTTTCCACAGCTATACCAATTCCCACAACCTCTGCATTTGCAGTGTTAACTATGTCGATTAACCCTAAAGAAGCTGATCCCATGGCTAAAAAGTCATCCACTATTATAACCCTATCCCTTTCATTTAAGAATTCCTTAGAAACCACTATTCCCTTTGTTTCTTTTTTTGTATAGGAGAACACATCGGCACTGTAAAAATTGTCATCCATGGTGGAAGGTTTCTTTTTCTTAGCAAAAATTACAGGTACCCTCATTTTAACTCCCATAAGCATAGCTATTGCGATACCAGAGGCCTCGATGGTCAGGATTTTTGTGGGATTTAGACCTTTGAATCTATCAACAAATTCCTGGGAAATATTATCCAAAATCTCAGGGTCTAGTTGATGGTTAAGGAATGAATCCACCTTAACAATGTCTGTGGAAATTACTTTGCCATGTTTTTTAATTTGATCTTGCAAATATCGCAACTAACTACCTCCTCGTTCCACATTAATCTTTTATAATATAATTTGATAACCCTATTTCCTTAAGGGTATTGGCCAAATTGTTTAATTGGTCTTGAGTGGGGGATTGGAATTCTTTATATGCTCCCTTTACCCCATAATTTCTAAAGGGTATTATTACTAGTCTCAAATCAGGTGAAAGACTTAATATAAACTCACCCAGTGCAATTATTTCCGCCTTTAGATCATTTACTCCAGGTACAACCACATATCTCACTTCATATAGTTTACCTGCTTTATATACCCTTTTTATGGTTTCTATAACCCTGTAATTATCCATTGAGGTTATTTCCAAATGTGTCTTTGGAAAAAAACCCTTCAAATCTAACATAAATCCATCTGTAACTGAGATTAACTGATCCAGTGCAAGGTCTTCAATATGTCCATTGCTATCTATAAATGTAGTTAAATCTGTGTTTTTTTTAACTAAAATAAATAGCTCCTTGATAAAGCTCCACTGTAAGGTGCATTCTCCTCCTGAAATGGTTATACCTGAGATGTAATCCTTTACTTCAATAATTTTTTCTAGCATTTGTCCCACTGATATATAGGTAGCCTTAGGTGTAGATGAATGGGGACAAGCCGCTATACATTGGTCACAATTTATACATCTACTTAGGTCATAGTTTACAGTGGCATCATATAGGGTTAATGCACCACTTTTGCATTTATCCACACATATACCACAATGTTTACAATGATTTATGGTTTCAGGATTATGGCAATAACCACACTTGAAATTGCACCCTTGAAGAAATATTGCCATTCGGTTACCTGGTCCATCAACGAAGGAAAACTCAATAATCTTAGTTACCAAACCCTTATTCATTAAGGTCACGGATTTTTCTTTCTAAAATCCTTTGATTTACCACAGCTTCTGCCCCTAAATTAGCAGATGAGTCCTTATTTTTTACACCCCTTCTAAAATTCTCTAGGTCTGTCCTTTTAATCATATAACCAGTAATTCTTATAAGCTCACTGTCTCCAACATTCACTGTGAATGTTCTTAGTCCTTTTGCCATGGCACCCCTAATTATATCTGCCATGGCCTTTGGATTGTCTTTTACAGTTTTATCGAATATGAAGATATCACTAACCCCAGATGTGAAGTACTTGTGAAATGGTATCACTGCATTCAAATGATTGAATAGTGGCATTTCTTCCCCTATGGGGATTCTTGTACCTGCAGTCTCCTCAATGTCCTCGGAAATACCAGATTGTGAGTGAAATACTATTTTTCCTCCACTTCCTTCACAGTATAAGCCATCTAAACTAAGTAAATGGTTATTAAGGGTGTCTATGATTTTTAACCCAAGCTCTGTGGTACTTTGATCAGTGCCATATCTTCCCGATTCACTGAAATGATTAGCAGCTTCAGCTAAACCAAAAACGCCAATCATGGATGTGAAATTTTTAATATCAATAAGCCCCTCTTGGGCTAAGAAGTCCTCTTGATAAAACTTTACATCTTCAACCAAAAATTTAGCTCTAGCATTGGCCATATCCACCGAAGCTTCCGCCACAACCTTAAGTTTATTATTTAGGTAGTCATCTAAGTTTTCTGCTTGACGAGCAAGTTTAAGTAAATTGATTCTTATCAGTGTATGGCTACCCCCAGCAATCCTTAAGCTATTGTAGCAGCTTACCACTGCATAATCCCCCACCTGCTCTGAAATCATCTGGTGATTATGGAAATGGGGTTTACCTGTGGTTAACGCCGTGTTTATTCCTTCTAACAAGAACTCATCTGGGGTTTGATTTATGTCTAGTCTAAGTGAGATATTAGGCACCCCTTGCTTTAACTCCCTCTCTGCTTTTAAAATCAATCGCCCCACTAGGGAATCCTTAGGACCAATATTCATGTGTGCAAAGCCATCTGCAATTATCCTGTCTATGCTAATTAGAAACCATTTGATCATTTTATAACAGGTTTCCACATCCATATCCTTTATAAAGGGTTCCAATAGTTCGTCTATATTACCTAAAAAAACCGGTTGCCCTGTGATGGAAGGAACATTTGTGTACATTATTAGAAGTGATTGGATAGCCTCATACAAATCCTTAGGTGGTGCTAGGTCTAAAAAAGAACTACCATTTTGAAAGAACTTCTTGTAATCTGGCAACACATATCTTGGTCTATATGGTGCATGACCTTCGTATAGATCACAAAGAATTTTTTGCTTATACAAATCCATGGTTCTAGACTGTACTTTAGGATAGTCCAAGATGCTTTCACCCTTTGACGCCAATAAGTGTTTCTTCTGCCTGTAAGTTAACGTCGGGCTTGTAACTATGTCATATATTTCTTTTTGGTTTTTATCCATGGGAAAGCCCCCTTGTCAATAAATATTACTGTTATTATATCACTGTTTTTCCTATA
>CAYYRM010000249.1:0-3682 GCA_964474005.1 uncultured Eubacteriales bacterium | reverse complement strand
GTAATCTTAGGGTAGTAAACCATGTGCCATTAGAGCATTACTTGTATGGGGTTGTACAACATGAGATGAGCGATTCTTTCCCCTTGGAAGCTTTAAAGGCACAAGCAGTTAGCGCCAGGGGATATGCAGCTAACTACATAAGAACAACTGGAACCCATGATTTGGGTGATACCACTACACATCAAGTTTACAAGGGTTTTAATCCAATACATACAAGGGCAATTCAAGCTGTTAATGAGACCGCAGGTCAAGTCCTTACCCATAATGGAAGGATTATTTCTACTTTTTATTCAGCTTCTAATGGTGGACAAACGGAAGTTCCAGGTAATACTTGGGGTGGAGGCGCTGCAAAAAATGCCGAGTTCCCCTACCTTGTACAAAAGGACGACCCCTATGATCTATCTAACCCCAGTAGTTTATTTCATAGATTCTTCGTTCCCAGGGAAGTACTGGGGACAAATTATGGGCCTGTGTCCATCCCAGGAGAATTTGCAGTAAGGATTGTTAAAACCAATGGAAATATTAATATAAGGAGTGGTCCCAGTACGGTAGACCCAGTGGTGGGAAGTGCCCCCCTTAACTCCGTTTTTGAATGGTTGGAAACCTTGGATGAATGGAATAAGATTAGGTATAACGGTAATGAGGCGTATATATCTACCCTTTATTCAACCAAGGTGGATAATGGCCGTTATTTATACCCCAGTCCTGTACTGGCAGATATGCAAAAAAAAGCATTTGATGTATTAAAGGCCTCTGGGATTGAAATTGGAAACGCTAATGAAGTCTTGGTTACAAAGGTTAATTCCCTTACAAATGGTATTGAACGTTGGCCAGGAACTGGTAGTAGAAGCTATGTAACGGCAAATTCCAATGTTTCAGTAAAGTATCATGTTAATGGTTCGGAAGATTTATCTGAGGAAGTAAATTTAGATATTGTACTAACCTTGATGGAGCCATCAGGTAATGAGTATCAGATATTCCATGAATATATTAGCTCTAATACCCGTATGAGGGGTGTTGGTGAAGTTGATAATGGATTCTTTATAAATGCTGGTCGCTATGGCCATGGCGTAGGTATGAGCCAAAGGGGAGCCCAACAAATGGCTTCTGCCCATAATATGACTTACAAAGAAATATTAGCTTTCTATTTTGAAGGGACAAGCCTCACCACAATCAATACCACAATCCCTGAATTGCCAGCAAAGCCTGAGCCAGAGCCTGAACCTGAACCTAAGGAACCTAGTTTATCCACTAATAAGTATAAAATCCAAAATGGATATATTTCTGGTTTAACCACCAGTTCAAAGGTCAGCTCATTTATATCTAATCTCACCATCGAAGATGGTGTTGTGGAGATTGTTTCTGGTTCCGGCAAGGTAAAGGGACCAAATGATATTGTTGGTACCGGTGATGTTCTTAAGTTAAAGTGGTTAGAGAAGGATGAGGTTTTAGAAAAATTTACTATAATAATATATGGAGATGTTGTGGGAGATGGGCAGATAACACCTTTGGATCTTCTGCAGATGCGTAGGCACTTACTTGATATCACCAAATTACGTGGCCCAAGCTTAGTAGCTGCTGACATCAATAAAGATGGGTCCATAACACCCCTTGATTTACTTGCAATGCGAAGGCATTTCCTGGATATTGAAAAGATTAAACAATAGGGAGTGTGGTGAAAATGAAAAAAATAATAATATTTGTTTTAAGTATAATTATCCTTAGTGCACTTCCTACAGTTTCCTACGCCCAAGGGGTTGAACTGAACTTAGAAGTTGAATCCAAGGAAATAATAGTAGGAGATTATTTTGAGGTAACCATCAGTTTCACCAGTAAAGAGTCCATAAGTTCCCTAGATGTTGCCATAACCTATGATAATAGCCTTATAAGCTACGTTTCGGGAGGGGGTAATGCTGCCCTCCTTGGCGATGGAGTTGGTGGTATAACTGATATAGGTTCTGAGGATGTAAAAACTTTGTCCTACACTTTTTTGTTTGTTGCAGAAAAGCCTGGCAATGCCAAAATCAATATCACTTCCAGTGAAGTCATAGGGGTTAATGGAAAACTGTTAGGGACTCCCAGTGTAAATTTGACCATATCCATTGCTAATTTCGATGACAAAGGTGAAACACCTCCCTTTCCTCCTTCTCCCCCTGATACTGGAAATGAGGGTATTGTTTTAGAAATGGAATCTACTCTTAGTGTGGGTGTACTTCCTTTTTTAAATAATGTCACTGGATTTACCCATGGCACCTTAGATATGGATGGGATAAAAATACCCGTTGTTAAAAAAGTAGATAGATCTGGTAACATTTATCTTATAAACGCAATTACAGAAGATGGTTTTAATAGATATTATTTCTTTGATTCATCCGATGGCTCTTTACAAAGGGCCATGACTGTGGATAACAAGATAATTAGTGAAAAAAAGTCAGTAAACGTTCTTTTAATTGTGATCTCAGTATTTAGTTTGTTTTTATTAGTTTTCTTGATCTATGTTGTAAATAAGTTATTTACGTCAAAAAATATAATGTGAGGTACTCTATTATGAAAAATATACTTTTAAAGGTTTTCACTTTCTTTTTGATATTTACTTTTATTTTATTCAGTTCCAATACATGGGTATATGCCTCCACAGCAACAGGATCTGTTAGTGCCTCACCTTCCACTGTAAACCGTGGCGCCACTGTGACCATCACTGTTACTTATAGGGCTAATAATATTTATAGCATGAAGGGTACCTATACCTATGACAAAAGCATTTTACAGTATGTTTCAGATTCCTTTGGTGGAAATGGAAATGGAAATATATATATTGAAAATAGTAACCCAAACCAGAGTTCAGTGACTGGTACCATAACCTTCAGGGCTTTAAAGGAAGGTACAGCAACTGTAACCATCACACCCAATTCAGATATACTTAATTTTAATGGTCAATCCTTAGGAAGACAGTCAGCCAGTACTAGGGTCACTGTCAGGGTTCCAGCACCCTCTCAGCCAAGTCAACCTTCCACACCTGCTCAGCCAAAGCCTGCTCCTCCTAATCCCGTGGAAAAAGCATTGGAGGTAACTGTTGGAGAAGCTAAGCTATACATGTGGCGAGACTTAAGTACCGTAAAATTACCCACAGGGTATAAGGCTACCGAAGCCTCATACGGCACTGAAAAGGTGCAAATGGCCACTTCAGAAACAACTAAGTTAAGTCTAGCTTACTTGACTGACAAAGAAGGTAAAAACGGCAAGTTTTATGTGTATGATACTGATACAAATGATTTACACCCCTATGTTACGTTTAGCTCAAGTAACACCTATACACTGGTTCAATTTGACTCTAGTGAATCTGTACCTGAGGGTTATGTAGAAGCAAAGCTTACCATCAAGGATACAGAGATTAATGCATGGCAGCATGAGTCAGGGGAAAATGCAGATTTTTATTTGGTTTACCTTATGAATTCTGAAGGTGAAAAGGGATTCTATTACTATGATGAAACCGATGGTTCATTTCAAAGATTTTTTGATAAAACAGTTATAGTGGAGGTAGAAATAGAACCTGAACCCTTGACTTTACTTGAGACTATTACTTCGGATAAGTCATTGATGACCATTATTATAGGGCTTTCTTTTATTAATGCTTTGCTCCTTGTACTTGTGGTTGTGTTAATATTTAAAGGCAACAAAAAAA
>CAYYRM010000248.1:0-3688 GCA_964474005.1 uncultured Eubacteriales bacterium | reverse complement strand
CAGTTTTTTAAAAAAATTAAAATAAAAGGTTGACTTTTACTAGCTGGTCTAATTTTTTTATAAATTATTTGATGTCTCAAGCCCTGGGATGATTTGTCATATAGACGTTTTTTAATTTTTCTTTTGTTATATGTGTATAGATCTGGGTAGTTTTAATGTTTACGTGGCCTAACATTTCCTGTACAGCCCTAAGGTCAGCACCGTTGTCCAATAGGTGAGTGGCAAAGGTATGTCTAAAGGTATGTGGTGAGACCTTTAACTTAATTGCTGTTATATCAACATATTTATCTATTATTCTTCTAATACTTCTGTCTGTAATAGCATTTCCAAATTTGTTCACAAATAAATATGAATGTTTCTTATTTTTAGTAAGGTTAAACCTAGATTTATTTATATACCTAGTTAAAAACTCCACTGCAACGGAGCCTATGGGAACATATCTTTCTTTGTTGCCCTTGCCTTTAACTAAAATAAGACCCCTTGAAAGCTGTAGGTCTTTTAAGGTAATACCGACAAGTTCACTTATCCTTATCCCCGAAGAATACAAAAGTTCCATTATACTCCTATCCCTAAGTCCTAAATCAGTGGAAGTATCAGGGCTTTCAATAAGCTCTTTTATCTGCTCTTTATATAGGAATTTAGGGAGTTTTTTTTCTGTTTTTGGAGTGTGTAGCCTTGCAACGGGGTTAAAATCTAAGTAATTATATTTGGTCAAAAACCTAAAAAAAGATCTTATTGCTGATAGCTTTCTGCTTATGGTTTTTTTAGCGTAATTATTACTTTGTAAAAATGCCAGATATCTCCTTAAGGTTAGGTGGTTTTTTATGAGTTCCATCTTGTCCTTTTCTGGTAGAGTATCTAAAAACTTTAAAAATTGTTCTAAATCTATTTTGTAGTTTGTAATGGTGTGTTGAGAACAATTTTTTTCAACTTGGCATCCTTGCAGAAAATCCTCTACCCAGTTTTTCATGCCATCCCCACCTTTTATATATAATAACAAAGGTATTTCACTTTATCAAGTTAAATTATAAATTTTTCTTAAAATTTATAATTGTATCTAGGGATCTATTTTTATAATATTCATATTTTTGCTTCTTGTCACGGATTTTTTTATCCGGTGGTGTAAACAAGCCAAAATTTATATTCATTGGTTGAAACTTGCTAATTGATGAATCTGAAACATAGCTGACCAATGAACCCAGTGCCGTTTCTTTGGGAAAGCTTTTGCCATATAAAAGACCAATGGCCACAGCCATGCCAGTTGCCATTGCTTCCACATATCCTTCAGAACCAGTTATTTGACCAGCAAAGTAAATATCCCTATCCTTAAACTTTAATTTACTATCCAATAATTGTGGTGAGTTGATATAGGTATTTCTGTGCATTACTCCATACCTTACAAATTCAGCATTTTCTAAACCTGGTATCATACTAAATACCTTTTTTTGCTCTCCCCATTTTAGGTGGGTTTGGAAACCAACTAGGTTGTATAAAGTTCCCTCTTTATTATCTTGTCTTAATTGTACCACTGCATGAAAAAGTTCGTTGGTTTTTGGATGTTCAAGACCCACGGGTTTAAGTGGTCCAAAGAGCAATGTCTGTTTACCCCTTCTTGCCATTTCTTCCACTGGCATACAGCCTTCAAAATAGATTTCTTTTTCAAATTCTTTGATGGGCACAACCTCTGCATCAACCAAGGCCTGATAAAAAAGCTGGTACTCACTTTCAGTCATGGGACAATTTATATATTCTCCATCACCTTTTCCGTATCTAGATGCATGGTATGCTTTATCAAAGTTAATGGAGTCCTTTGTCACAATAGGTGCAGCAGCATCATAAAAGTATAGATACTCTCCACCTGTTAGCTCTTTTATGGCATCACTCAATTTTCCTGTGGTTAATGGCCCACTGGCAACAACCACAGGGTGGGGAAAATCCAATGAGGTAACTTCTTGGTTGATGATATTTATATTGGGGTGTGATTTTATTTTTTCCGTGATAAGGGAAGCAAATAAGTTGCGATCCACAGCTAGGGCTCCCCCTGCTGGCACCTTAGTCTCTTCAGCACATTCCATTAACAAAGAATCCATTATTTTTAATTCTTCCTTTAATAAACCCACTGCATTGGTGGGGCTAGCTGCCCTCAGTGAATTACTACAAACCAATTCACCAAAAAAATCAGTGTGGTGGGCAGGAGATTTTTTTTGTGGACGCATTTCATATAGGTCAACGCTAATTCCTTTATTTGCCAATTGCCAAGCACACTCAGAGCCTGCCAAGCCTGCTCCTATTACCACTACCTTTTCCATTTACTTCAGCTCCTGTTCTTTTTCAAAGCTACATTTATCGCCACTACATATAATTTTCTTATTGTTATTTCTTCCTTTTTCCACTAGGTATTCATCACATTTAGGACATTTTTCTCCAGTGGGTTGATCCCAGGACTGGAATTCACATTCGGGATATTTAGAGCATCCAAAAAACTTTCTACCTTTTTTTGTTTTTCGGATTACCACATTACCTTCATTACATTTCGGGCATTTTATATCCAGTTCCTCAACTAATGCCTTGGTGTTTCTACATTCGGGGAAACCAGGGCATGCCAAAAATTTTCCATATCTCCCCAATTTGAACACCATATTTTTGCCGCACTTTTCGCAGATGATATCACTTTCTTCATCCTTAATTTCAACTTGAGGAATATTTTCTTCAGCTTTTTCAAGATCAACTTTAAAATCCATGTAAAATTCTTTTATCAATGTTTCCCAAGCCATCTTACCCTCTTCCACCTGATCTAACCTATCTTCCATGGCTGCGGTAAAAGATATATCCACGATTTTGGGGAAATGCTCAAGCATTAAATCCGTTACTATTTCCCCTAACTCAGTGGCAAAGAAAACCTTTTTGTCCTTTGTTACATAACCCCTTTGACTTATAGTATCAATTATGGGTGCGTAGGTACTGGGTCTACCAATACCCTTTTCCTCTAACACCTTAACTAACATGGCCTCGGAAAAACGTGGGGGTGGCTGAGTAAAGTGTTGTTTCGGTGTATTACCCATTATTTTTAGTTCTTCCCCTTCTTCCACCATGCCATTAAAAATTTGATCTTCTTCCTCTAGCTCATCTTGCCCTTCTAAATACACTTCGGTAAATCCAGAAAATTTTATGGTGGAGCCAGTTTGCCTGAATATATAATCACCGTTTTGGATGTCGATGGTCAGTACGTTATATACCGCAGAGGCCATTTGTGATGCTATGGTTCTTAACCAGATCAATTTATACAGCCGGTATTGGTCTTTGGTCAAAAACTCTTTGATTTCCTCTGGACTATGGATTAAATCTGTGGGGCGAATGGCCTCATGGGCCTCCTGGGCATTGTTTTTGTTTTTAAACACCCTAACTTCTTTATTGAGAAACTTTTCCCCATAGGTTTGTTTTATCATATCCCTTAGACTTCCCAAAAATTCATCTGATAACCTAGTGGAATCAGTTCTAATATAAGTCACTAAACCTACGGAACCCTTACGCCCAAGTTTTATCCCCTCATATAACTGTTGGGCTATCATCATGGTTTTTTTAGGGGCAAAATTTAATTTTCTGGATGCCTCTTGTTGTAAATTACTGGTAGTAAAGGGTGCTGCTGGATGTTTTTCCATGTGGATCTTATCTCCACTCGGAAGCATAT
>CAYYRM010000247.1:0-3698 GCA_964474005.1 uncultured Eubacteriales bacterium | reverse complement strand
GGTGGTACCACGGGAACAACTCTCGTCCTATAGATTATTCTAGGGGGTGAGAGTTTTTTATTTGCTTAAATAAAGGAAAACAGGAGGTAGAGATAGATGAATATATTTATTGGTGGAGCTTGGCCATATGCCAATGGTTCATTGCATTTAGGTCATGTGGCTGGTCTTTTGCCAGGGGATATCATTGCAAGATATCACAGGCTTAAGGGTAATAATGTTTTATATGTTTCAGGAAGTGATTGTCATGGTACACCTATTTCCCTTAGGGCAAAGGGTGAGGGGGTTCTTCCCAGTGTGATAACAGATAAATATCATGAAGAATTTAGACAATGCTTCCAAAAGTTGGGATTTTCCTATGATTTTTATAGTCGTACTGACCAAGAATTTCATAAAAAGGTTGTGCAGGAAACCATAGTGGAGTTTCATAACAAAAATCTACTTTATGAGAAAAAGGTTGGGCTACTATTTTGTGATCGCTGTGATCAATTTTTGCCTGATAGATATGTGGAAGGAATTTGTCCCCATTGTAATAATGTAGCCAGGGGGGACCAATGCGATTATTGTTCTTCGCTATTGGAACCTACAGAACTTACTGATATAAAGTGTAAGCTTTGTGGTGGTGAACCACATCTGAAAGAGAGCAATCACTTGTATTTTAAGTTATCACAATTTCAAAGGGAACTGGAGGAATACTTGGATAACTCAGATTGGAGGGAAAATGCCAAAAATCTAACTGGGAGATATTTAAACGAAAAGCTTTTGGATAGGGCGGTTACCAGAAATATTGACTGGGGTGTGGACATACCCATACAGGGTTTTGAAGCCACAAAGGTTTATGTCTGGATCGAAGCCGTTTTGGGATATCTTTCTGCTTCGAAGGAACACTTACCACAGAAATGGCAAGAGTTCTGGGGTGATGACGTGCTTGCTTATTATGTACATGGGAAAGACAATATACCCTTCCATACTGTTATATTGCCCGCTCTTTTAAAAGGTTTGGGGTTACATCCACCAGATAAAATCATATCATCTGAGTATTTGACCATAGAAGGTCAAAAGCTTTCTACCAGCAGAAATTGGGCAGTTTGGGTGCCAGATATACTGGAACGATATCATCCTGATTCCATCCGTTACTTTCTAACCATCAATGGCCCCGAAAAAAGGGATGCTGATTTTTCTTGGAGGGAGTTTATATATAAACATAATGGTGAAGTTTTAGGAGTGTTTGGTAATCTGGTTAATAGAACCTTGGTTTTCCTAGAAAAATTTTATGATGGAATCGTACCAAATGGTAACTTAGATGATGATATTGCCAAGGAAATCCAAAGCCTTTATGAAAAAGGTGGCTACTTAATTGAAGAAGGGGAGTTAAAACAAGGACTAGAAAAGATATTTTCTTTGGCTAGGTATGGAAATAAGTATTTCGATGAAAGAAAGCCTTGGCTAGATGTAAAGGAAAAAAGAGCAGATTGTGATACAACTATTTATAACTGTATACAGATAATAGCAAACCTAGCTAATTTGCTAACACCTTTTTTGCCCTTTACCTGTGAAACCATTAAGGATATTTTAAACAACCCTAAGCTAAAATGGGATCTAACCTTGGTAGCACAAGGCGAAAGGATAAAGAAATCACAAATTCTATTCCAAAGGATAGATAAAAAGCAGATAGACATAGAGGTGTCTAATCTTTTAAACCAATAAAACAAGTGGCTTTTACTTAGCCACTTGTTTTAATCTGTCGAACAAAATATTGTTTTATAAATGGATATGGTTGAATAAATCGTTTTCCATGGCCTTAAGCTTAGCATAAGTTACTTCAAAGGTTGGGCAGGTATCTTCAGGTACTTTGTATCCGTTAGTAACTTTTCTCATTGCTTTTAGCACATCACCTGCAGTATCGTGCTCATCTTCTGTTTCATTCATTACCTTAATAACTTCGTTGTATTTCTCAGTGGATGGGTCGTTAACATATTGCTTAATTAAAGGAAACAACTTAACTTCTTCTTTAATTAAATGTTCTTCTATTTCAGCTTTAAGTCCACTATATAGTTTATTTAATTGAAGTAATACATCACCATTTTCTTCAAAGTGTACTGCCAATATCTTTTTTAAATAAGCATCGGTATCAGGTAATTCCCTCTTCATAAAGGTATGGTGTTTGTCTTCGATGTATTGAATCAAATCCCCTAGGTCCGCTTCTTTCCAGTTCATTTCACTTTCCATGGATTCTAAAAACTTAGCGTATTCTAAGTTGAGTTTTGAGATGATTTCTTCTTCATTAATACTTTGCTCCACTAGGGCAACTTCTAGGGGTCGATCACCACCACAACAAAAATCCACTTCAAATTCCTTCAAAACTTCCTTGGCCTTGGAAAAGGTGGCCGCTATATCACCAATTTTTTGGGTTTTATCAAATTTAACTGTCATACAAATCTCCTCCTAAATAAGTTGTTAACTTAATTATAGGGGAGAACAATATTTATTTCTGTGACTGAAATCAATCTTTAAATATAATCCTCTAAAGTTTCTTCATCTTTGATCAAGATTTTTTTTGTTCCTATTATTTCAATAACCCCATCGCTTTGTAATTTCTGTAATTTACGACTTATTGTCTCCCTAGCCACACCAGTGTAATTAGACATTTCCTCCCTTGTCAGGGGAAGCTCCACTAAGATTCCGTCGGCTGTTTTTACACCGTATTTATCTTTTAGCTCATGAAGGAGGTATGCTATACGGGATTCTATATCATTTGTGGCAAGGTGTTGTGCTAAACTTTCCACATCAGATAGTCTGTCACCCACAACCTCTAATATCTTAAGCCCTATTTCAGGTCTGGCAAGAACTAAACTTCTCAGTTGGTCCTTGGTAATTGTACATAATCTGGTTTTACCTATAGCTTCAGCATCAAAATTATAATATCCACTTTTTAGTAGATTAAGTTCACCGAAAAAATCCCCTTCACCTAAGATGTGAAGAATTTGTTGCTTGCCATCTTTGGTAACTTTATATATCTTAATTTTGCCGGTGTTTATTAGGTATAAGGTATTGGCCACATCACCTTCTAAAAATATGGTTTCACCCTTTTGGAATTCCCTATGACCAGTCATTTTTATGATTTCTAACAATTCGTCATCATTTAAATTTGAGAAAATAGATACTTTACTGGCACATAATTGATTTTTGCATCTATCACATCCACAATCCATAAAGATTCACCCCTTTTTGGTTTAATAATATTTTAACATAATAATTAAAATATGTAACTTTTAAAGGATTTGCATTTCATTTAGCGAATAAATAAAAGGGGTACAGTAGATATAATATCTTTTAGAACTTAAAACTAGTGCGAAGGGGAGAGGATTTTGGGGCTTTTTGATTATTTAATTACCATTATAACAATAATTCCTATTTTTTTTATACCTTTGGCATTGTATGCGTTTATCATGCTAATGTTAGGTAGAGATACTGCTAATGCAACAAGAAAAGATTTTTCAAAATTTATGAAAAAGAAGTTTAGAGTGGGAAATGCATTATTCATGCTAGCTTTATTATCTATTTTCTTAAATATTTTTTTATTACATTGGAGTAATTCACATAAACAACCAATGGAGCACCATGAATGGGTTATAAAATCCAACTTTATAAATAGCATAAATGAATTTAAATGGCGGTTTGATGAGTTGGTTTTTTATATA
>CAYYRM010000246.1:0-3719 GCA_964474005.1 uncultured Eubacteriales bacterium | reverse complement strand
TGCAATTAACACCTCTTTGTCAATATCATAATCTTTACTTAGATCTAAGGCGTTATATAGTACACGATATATATGTTGGCAATCATGGGCAATGTCATTGCCTTGCATACATGTGACCATGTATTCTTCTATAAGTTTATAGTTACTTTTTAGCATCTGAGCCTCCTGTTGTAATTTATATTTTGAATTATACTATGGAATTATTAATTCTAGGGATTTTTCCCAATCCCTTTTTTGTTAACACATGTTCACAATTGTTTAATATATATGCTAAACAAAAAGTCCATTTCTTTTTAGCAATAAAAGAAATGGACTCAAAGCTATTATTTCTTAGAGTCTTTTAGAATAATTCCTATTTCACCTTCTATGGAAACTATTTGTCTTCCACATGGGTCTGTGATGATTTTAGGAGCTCCTATGGCTGCAAGGTATACATCAAAACAATCTTCTTTAATAGGTTCTTGTAAACATCTATAGCCAATTATTTGATTTACACATACTGTTTCATAAAAGGATAGACTGCAGTGACCCGATGTAGCTAAAGAAAGCCCAGGCTTTTTAGGAACTAATTTTTCCAGGTTAACATAGAATCTAACACATCCAACGGCACGTACCGCTTGAAGGGAAACTGGACATTTCAATGTTTCATCACACGGGCTAACAACTGTTGTTTCTACTTTCACCGTCTCTGGTACACATTTTAACTCACTTATATCTTGGCAAAAGCTAAACTTGAAGTCTTTTTTGTCTGGCTTAAAGATAAATCCATCTGGCACAATGGATGTAGCGCAAAACTTAATTGTGTTTTTACATCCTCCCTTTGGCTTATGGTAAGGCTCAGATACTCTTTTTCCCTCAATATCGAAATAAATAAATACTTGCTCTGACATCTCCCCACTCCTCCTTTGTAAAAAATTGCTTACATTAATCTAATATTGTTTTCTTTACATCTTTATGCCTTATTGTGGATGGATGTGAGAAATTATGACCTACGGATAATTAAAAGATATTATTTTGCCACGGAAACATCTATTTATTGCTACATGATGGGTCAAGGGCTTAATTAATTATAGAACTGATGCTGGGTCTTGTTTTTTATAAATACCCTATAGTATTTTAGCAGTGCTAAAACTGTTCTTTTTCTGTGAGACCCATAAAAATTACATACTTAACAGTGTCTAAGGTTTAACGGCCCAGCAGTAAGCCATAGATAGTTAATTTCAGCGCGTTTCCCATGCAATTGTTCTCTCCCATAGCCCGCCCAAGCTAAAGCATGGACTACGATGGTGGAAGGAGAATCTCCTCAAGAATAACGCTAGCCTACAATGAAGGCAAAGTGGTGCCTCTATTTGGGTTCTATAATGGTGGTGGCAAGTGGTGTAAGTGGTGGTAAGTTTTAAAATATATAATTCTAGAATCACTTGTTCAATATTTATATCTTAACTTATGATAGTAAGCTTTACTTACAAAGAAAAAAATCTTTTAACAGTGGTATCTGTGAAAGCTTTTACTGTGGTATCTGTGTTACCTATTAGTAAAGGTTGTATATCAAAGCCCGCCCAAGCTAAAGCATGGGCTACGATGGTGGAGGGAGAATCTGTTCAAGAATAATACCATGCCTACATTAAAGTCAAAGTGGTGCCCCTATTTCGATTCTATTATGGTGGTGGCAAGTGGTGTAAATGGTGGTGGGTTTTTAGTGGTGGACCTCTTTTTAGGTCCCACAGAAGGTTTGGTATTTGCAGGAGGTTGGTTCTGGGGGTATGGTGTATTCATCTTTCTTAGAGGTGTGGTTATATGGATCCTTAAGGGCATCTAGCAGATCATGCATTACATTTAGGTCGTTTTTCTTTACTGCTGCATCCAAAGCTTCTTCTACTTTGTGGTTCCTTGGTATCACGGCTGGGTTTGATCTAGCCATCAGCTGCTTAGCTTCCTCTTGGGATTGCGGCTGCCTTTGTAACCTATTTTGCCATTTTTCATACCACTTTTGAAATTCATCAGTGTTATACATTGCAATACCATCTGGTTGGTCTACTGTTAGTAAGCGGAATGTGTTTGTATAATCGGCTTTGTGTTCATCCATCATACCCAATAATTCATTGATCAAATTTACATCCTCTGTTTCATCATTGAATATCCCAAGCTTTGCCCTCATCCCTGCTAACCAGTTTTGGTTATAGTGGGTGGCATATTCTGAAATTGCATCTTCAGCTATTTTAATTGCTTCTTCCTGTTCAGCATGAAGTAATGGTAATAAGCTTTCAGCTAATCTTGCCAAATTCCATGCTCCTATATTAGGTTGATTACCATAGGCATAGCGTCCATGTCTATCTATGGAGCTAAACACAGTGGCAGGGTCATATGTGTCCATGAATGCACATGGGCCATAATCAATGGTTTCTCCACTTATGGTCATGTTATCTGTATTCATTACTCCATGGATAAAGCCAACTAAAACCCATTGAGTGATAAGGGATGCTTGCTTTTTTATTACTTCTTTAAGCATGGATAGGTAAGGATTTTGATGTTCTTTTACATGGGGGAAATGTCTTTGGATGGTGTAATCTGCTAATGCCTTTAAATCTTCACCGGTTCCAAATCTGGCTGCATATTGAAAAGTACCTACCCTGATATGACTATAAGCCACCCTAGTTAAGATGGCACCTGGTAGTTCTGTTTCACGATATACTGGCTCACCTGTGGTTACCACTGCTAGACTTCTTGTTGTGGGTATTCTAAGTGCATGCATGGCTTCACTTATTATGTATTCCCTTAGCATTGGCCCTAAGGATGCCCTTCCATCTCCTCCTCGGGAGTATTTGGTTCTTCCTGGCCCCTTTAATTGAATGTCGCAGCGTTCATTTTTGGGTGTGATTTGCTCACCTAAAAGTATGGCTCTGCCATCACCTAGCATGGTAAAGTGACCAAATTGATGTCCAGCGTAGGCTTGGGCTATTGGCTGGGAGCCTTCTGGTATGAGGTTTCCTGCAAATACAGCTACTTCCTCTTCTTTTTGTAGGGCATGGGGATTAAAGCCAAGCTCAGTTGCCAATGGATGATTAAGCACCACTAGCTTTGGTGAAGATACAGGGGTGGGTTTTTGGTTAGAGTAAAATGTTTCGGGTAATTGGGTATAGCTATTTTCTAGATTCCATCCTACTTCTTTTATATTTGTCATAGGGTTTCTCCTTACTTTTTCTTTTAGTTTTTGTTTCTGGAGAGTAATTTATGAATGTCTTTTGTGTTTGATAGGATAATAGACCAAAATAATTTAGCCACGGATCAACACGGATCTGCTCAGATATGATTGCAAAAACATTAATTTGTCACGGAAACATCTATTTATTGCTACGTGCTGGGTCAAGGGCTTAATTAATTTCAGATCATGATGCTGGGTCTTTTATTTTTTATAAATACCTATAGTGTTTAGCAGTGCCTTAACTGTTCTTTTTCTGTTATGCTTTCATAAATTCCTTCTTAACAGTGTCAAAGATTTTAATGACCCAGCAGTAAGCCCTAGATAGTTAATTTCCGCGCGTTTCAGATGCAATTGTTCTCTCCCATAGTCCACCCAAGCTAAAGCATGGGCTACCGTTGATTTAAAAAACATTGATTTGCCACGGAAACATCTATTTTTTGCTACATGATGGGTCAAAAGGCCTCAATTAATTTCAGAACTGATGCTGGGTCTTTTGTTTTTTATAATACCTATGGTA
>CAYYRM010000245.1:0-3720 GCA_964474005.1 uncultured Eubacteriales bacterium | reverse complement strand
GCCATGTCCCCCATTTCACCCATTTGGATCAATGGGAGGCTTAATGCAGCCTCAGCCATATCCACAGAAAGTGCAGGAACAGAAGGATACATGTTTTGTTGAGTAAAATTTGAAAGGGCAGTTAAATAGGCACCACAAAGTATATTGCCCACCTCACTAATGGCAGACATTTGATAGGGATCAAGGTTTGTCAAGTCAATTTCATTTTCTTGTAGTAAAAACTCCAAAATAAATTCCACAGTGTCTAGGGGTAACATTAATAGCATGTTTCCAGGTAGAGAGCCATCAACCCGAAAGTATATGGATGCCACTACCATATCTTCCCCCCCGACAAAGTCCATGGCCTCTTGAAAAGAAACTAAGTTAACTTCAGGTACATTAAGTCCAATCTGATTGGAAATGATCTTAGAAAGGGCTGTAGCTGCATTGCCTGCACCGATGTTACCAATTTCTTTAAGCAAATCCAATTGCATTGGCTTAAGTGAGTAGAAATACACTAAGTAACCCCCCTATTTACATTTCTTTTATTTCAACTATTTCTTCTTTATTTAATACTTTCATAAGGTCTAAAATTATTACCAACCTATCCTGAAGCTTTCCTACGCCACTTATGAATCTATTGTCAATGGAATCGATAACAGAGGGTGTAGGCTCAATATCATCAGTTTTTATAGTAATAACATCATTGGCAGAATCCACCACCAAACCAACCCTTACATCTTCTAAGCTTACAACAATAATCCTTGTATTCTCATCTGCTGCTTTCTCTGGAAGGTTAAACCTCTTCCTTAAATCTATTACTGGTACAATACTTCCCCTTAGGTTACATACGCCTTCAACGAATGCTGGCGTTTTTGGTACCCTAGTAATAGTTAAAACCCTTTCAATTCCCTGTACCTTCAAAATGTCAATTCCATAATCTTCAGATGCAAGTTTAAATATTACAAACTTTTGCTCATTACTTATTGTCATGTGATTCCCTCCCTCTAATTAAAAAATAATGAATTGGTATCTAATATCAGTATAACTTCCCCATCCCCAGAAATAGTAGCACCAGCAAAGCCTCTTATATTGCTTAGAAAGTCACCAAGGTGCTTAATAACAATTTCTTGCTGACCGATTAAATTATCTACTATTAAACCTATTTGCTTATCCCCTTTTTTGACTACTACAATGGATAGTTCTTGATCGTCCCTTTGGGTTTTACAATCTAAGACGATGTTGAGATCCACCAAAGGTAATACTGTATTTCTGAACATCAGTACCTCTTGGGTACCAACTTTTTTTATTTTATTGGAGTCAAAAGCAGCTGTTTCCACTATGGATGATAAGGGTATAGCGAATTTTTCATTTCCTATTTCAACCAATAGGCCTTGAATAATTGCCAATGTTAGGGGTAAGTGAATTCTAAAAATAGTTCCAACATTTAATTCAGTTTGAATTTCTATTCCCCCACCTAAGGATTCAATGGATGTTTTAACCACATCTAAACCTACACCCCTGCCAGATAAGTCAGTTACTTTTTCCTTAGTACTAAACCCAGGTTCAAATATAAGTTGTAAAACTTGTTGTTCATCTAAACCTTTTAATTCAGCGTCTGTCAAAAGCTTCTTCTTAATTGCTGCTTTTCCAATACCCTTTACATCTATCCCCTTGCCATCATCTGTAACTTCAATAAAAACCTCATTCCCACTTTGATAAGCTTTTAACTCTATCTTACCTTTTTCGGGTTTTGCAAATCTTTTACGATCTTCTTTACTCTCTAAACCATGATCAATGGCATTCCTTATCAAGTGAACCAATGGATCACCTATTTCATCAATGATTGTCCTATCTAATTCTGTCTCTTTTCCAATTATCGTTAAATCCACTTCTTTTCCTAAATCCTTAGCGGTGTCCCTAACCATCCTAGGGAATCTACTGAAAACCCTATCTATAGGAACCATCCTAAGACTCATAACAACATTTTGTAATTCCGTAGTGATTCTATGTAATTGTTCTAGTCCTTCTGTGGCCAACGTCTGATTACTATTTGCTACACTTTGATTGAGGCCAGTTTTGTTTATTACCAGCTCTGAAACTAAATTCATGAGTGTATCCAGTCTATTAATATCGACCCTAATTGTGGCTTGATTTTTAATTTGGTTACTTTGTTCTGGTATATTAACCTTTGATTGTTCTATGGTATCATCTTGTTCAATAAAATCCTGTGTTGAATTGGTATTAGTACTATCTAAAGAACTTACCTCGACCTTGCTTATTTCAGGTACATTTTCCACAGTTTTAATTTTTTTCATGTCATGTTTTGATATAATCCATATTTCAAAATTATCTTCAAAAAGCTCTTCTTCAATGTTTTGGACTGTTGGTATGGTTTTGATTATTTCACCAAGGTTTTCTAATTCTTTATATACCATAAATGCCCGAGCTGACTTTAGTAGACATTCGGGTTTTAAGAAAACTTTAACATTATATACGTTAAAACCTTGGGAAAAGGCGTTGTTTATAACAGTTTGCTCATAGTCATTTATATCCACTGAGTTGTGAAATTCAATTGTTTTAACAGGAACAGTTTTATTATCATCAAATTCATTTAATACAGATAAATTTATTACATCGCCTTTACCAGACTTTAAATTGGAAATACCTTCTGAAAGTACATCGAAAGCTTTAAATAATGAGTTTAAAATTGACGGTGTGAGGCTCTTAGATCCGTTTCTAATCTCATCTAGAAAATTCTCAATCCCATGGGTTAAATCCGCGATTGATTGAAATCCCATTGTTGCAGCCATCCCTTTAAGGGTGTGAGCAGCCCTAAAAATTTCATTTATTGCATGGACTTCCTTGGGGTTACTTTCTAAAACAAGCAAGTTATCGTTGATTATCTGTAAGTTTTCTTCACTTTCCTCTAAAAAAATGGGTAAGTAATTACTTAAATCCATAAAACCACCTCCTATTTAAAATTTGAATTAAGTTTACTTTTACGTTGTATATTAAAAATTAGTTGTATTATTTCATCTTGAGTTTTTTTATCAACATGTACAAATTCCACTGCATAATATGGTAGCTCATCAATTAAATCGGACCTTACCACCTTTCCAATAAGTAACAAAAGCTTATTATCATTGGTGATTTTTATTTCCATCATTTGACCCTTTTCCAAAACCTCAGAAGAAGTAAAGCTTAATCCGCCACCGCTAATGTCTTTCAAAGTCCCCTTATATGGATTAGATATTACTTGAATGGTTTCTGGATTAAGTAAAGCAAAATCGAAGTCCTTCTGATAATTTAGTCTAAAAAAATTACGTTTTTGCATTTATATCCCCCTTATCCTCCGAAAAAACCCCCAAATAAGCTCATTAAACCTTTTTTTGATCTAGATACTTTTTTGCCAATGATTTTTTCCGCTAAATTTTTTATGTCTAAGCTGGCATCACAGTTTTCGAACAATATGGTAAATGGTTTTTGAACCTTAACAGATTTAGAAACATTTTTATCGTCAGTTACACATCCTAAATATTCGGGTGAAAGATTCAAAAAAGATTCTGAAACCTTTATCAACTTACTGGCAGTGGCCTCACCTTCTCTGAGGGTTGTGACCCTATTGACTATCAAGTTTATTGAAATTTTTGGGTCTTTCTGGTATAAAGACTTTATTAAAGCATAGGCATCTGTGATTGATGTTGGTTCTGGTGTTGTAACCAGAAGTATCATATCGGC
>CAYYRM010000244.1:0-3750 GCA_964474005.1 uncultured Eubacteriales bacterium | reverse complement strand
GGTGATATTGAAAATTTGTTACCACTACCCTTAAAACCTTATCAAATTATAGCTTCTAAGTTTAATGTTGTTTTGGTTTACGAGTATTTAATGGAGCTTTTCTTTTTAGTGCCCATTATTGTTATTTTTGGAATCAAAAGCTCAGCTGGTATTGTTTACTACATCTATTCACTTATAGTGTTTTTGACATTACCCATTATACCACTTGCTCTGGCTTCAATAATTGTAATGATTATAATGCGTTTTATAAACATTGGTAAGAATAAAGATATGTTTAAGCTTGTGGGAAGTTTAATAGCCATCGCTCTGGCAGTGGGCATAAATGTTTTAATACAAAATCTAGCCACAGGCTCTTTGGATATAGAGGCATTGGCAGAGTTTCTTATGGAGGGCAATAATTCATTAATGCGTATAATAAATGGTCTATTTCCAGGTTTAAGCTTTGGGGCAGATGCTTTAGTTAACGCCGAACACCTAACTGGATTATACAATTTAGCCATTTATTTAGTTATAACCTTCGGTTTATTTTCAGTATTTTTAATGATCTCAGAGTTCCTTTATTTCAAAGGGGTACTGGGAATTTCGGAAACTGACTCCAAGAAAAAAGAACTTACAAAAGAGGAAATGGATAGAAATACAATGAAGGGTTCTGTGATTGTTACCTACGCAATAAATGAGTTTAGAATTCTCATTAGAACCCCAGCTTATTTACTAAACTGTGTGATAACTAATTTCATCTGGCCGATTTTCGCATTGATACCTATCTTCTCAGGTGGCACTGAAGGGTTGCCAGAAATAGGTAACATGATTAGAGAAAGCCAATCACAACCCCTTGTTATTGCAGCTGGTTTTGCAGTTGTAATGTTTATCTCATCAAGTAATGCCATAGCTGCAACTGCTATTTCTAGGGAGGGGGAAAACTATTATACAAATAAATACATCCCAGTAAGCTACTCTAAGCAAATAATTGCTAAAATCATCCCTGCCATTTTTTTATCCACACTGGGTGCTTTAATGGGTCTGATCCTCGCTGTGGCTGTATTTGGTTTACCTGTGGGATTGGCTATAACAATTCTTTTAATTGGTCTATTGGCAGTGGTTTTCAGCTCACTTGTGGGTATAACCCTAGACCTATTTAACCCAAAACTCACATGGGACAATGAACAAAAGGCAGTTAAACAAAATTTAAATGTGGTATTTCATATTATCATAGGTATAATGTTTGCAGGATTGACAGTCTTTACGGTATATAAGTTAAGACTAAGTATTGCAACAACCATTATTTTGATACTGGTATTCTTCGGTGCTGCCACTTCATTACTATACAAACTATTAACAACAAAGGGTATAGATGTGTATAATGAATTAGGTGAGTAAGCAAAAGCTTATACCACAAAGGCCATCATAAAAAACAAACTTTATTGAAATCTATAAGCTCATCATCCCTTGGTTTTATATTTTGGGGATGATGGGCTTTTTTCTTATACATTTTATTACTTTACCACGTTAAAAGAAGGAATAAAAAAACAAAAGTAGAATATATATGATAGTATATTTTGAAAATACCTATTATTAATACTTCTCACCATTTGTGGTAAGAAGTATTTAATCTTGAAGGTGTAAATTAGACATAGAAGGAAGGATGTAGTATATGGAGCATTTTGGTTTACCCCAAAAACAGGGGCTTTACGACCCAAACTTTGAGCATGATGCATGCGGTATAGGATTTATAGCAAATATTAAAGGCAAAAAAAACCACGAAATATTAAAAAATGCCATTGAGATTCTCCTAAACCTAACCCATAGGGGAGGTTTAGGGGCAGATCCAAACAGTGGAGATGGTGCTGGGGTTTTAATTCAAAAACCACATAGGTTTTTGGCAAAGGTTTGCCTTAGTGAAGGCTTCTCCCTTCCCAATGAAGGGGATTATGGTGTTGGTATGGTTTTTTTATCCCAAGGAGATAAAGAAAGGGAAGAAAGCATACAGTTAATGGAAAGAGTAGTGAAAGAAGAAGGATTAGAAATCTTAGGATGGAGGGATTGTCCCACAAATCCCACTTCCTTAGGAAAAACAAGTAAAGAAAGCATGCCTTTTATTAAACAGGTATTTATAAAGAAGCCCAATGAAATAATTGATCAGCTAACTTTTGAAAGGAAACTCTATATAATACGTAAAAGGATATCCAATGAAACACTTTCACAGGATAAAAATGCCCAAAGAAAATACATCTACTTTTGTAGCTTATCATCAAGGACCATGGTTTATAAGGGGATGCTTACACCCCAACAGGTTAAAGAATTTTATCTAGACCTGTCTGACCCAGACATGGAAACTGCCATTGCCGTTGTTCATTCCCGTTTTAGTACCAACACATTTCCAAGTTGGGAGCGGGCACATCCCAATCGTTATTTGATTCATAATGGTGAAATTAATACCCTAAGGGGAAATGTTAACTGGATGCATGCCAGGGAGTCTTTATTTCAATGTGAATATTTCGGTGCTGATTTAGAAAAAATCAAGCCAGTTATCGATCCTGATGGCAGTGACTCTGCCATGCTTGACAATGCTTTGGAGTTGTTGGTTCTATCAGGTCGATCCCTTCCCCATGCTGTAATGATGACAATACCTGAACCTTGGTCAAACCATGAAAGCATGAGTGAAGAGAAAAAAGCTTTTTATGAGTTCCACAGCTGTCTTATGGAGCCATGGGATGGACCTGCGGCCATTTCCTTTACCGATGGAAATGTTGTGGGGGCTGTTTTGGATAGGAATGGCCTCAGACCTTCAAGATACTATGTAACAAAGGATGACCTGGTTATAATGTCTTCTGAGGTTGGGGTGTTGGATATAGCCCCTGAAAATGTTAGGGAAAAGGGTAGGCTAAAGCCTGGGAATATGTTCTTAGTTGATACCCAAAAAGGATGTATAGTAAAGGATGAAGATATAAAGAGAGAAATAGCCACAGAAAAGCCCTACAAAAAGTGGTTAGATGAAAACCTGTTAACTTTAAATGACCTTCCCACTGAAACCCACAAAGAAACAGGAACAGAGGATTTGGTTAAGTGGCAAAAAGCATTTGGCTATACCTATGAGGAGCTGAGAAAAGTTATTGCCCCCATGGTTTTAGATGGGGTGGAATCCATTGGGGCCATGGGAATGGATATACCATTGGCTATTCTTTCTGATAGACCACAGCTTTTGTTTAACTACTTTAAGCAACTATTTGCTCAGGTAACAAATCCACCCATTGATGCATTGAGGGAAGAACTAATAACACAAACTCAAACAATGATTGGTACACAAGGTAATCTACTAACCGCTGAACCCTTGGACTGTAGGTTAATAAAGCTAGAAACTCCAGTATTGACCAATGAAGAGCTGTCAAAGCTAAAGAATATCCAAAGGGAAGGATTCAAATCCATTACCCTGCCTATTTTATATAACAAATCCTTAGGGGGACATGGCCTTGAACAGGCCTTGGAAAATCTTTTTGTAAGTGCCAGTGATGCCATAGCAAAGGGAGTTAATTTGTTGGTATTATCAGATAAAAATATGGATAGTAAAAATGCAGCAATGCCGTCTTTATTGGCAGTTGCAGGTTTGCATCACCACCTTATTAGGGAAGGAAATAGGGCCAAGGTGAGTATATTATTAGAGGCAGGGGAGCCTAGGGAAGTACATCATTTTGCGGTGCTTTTAGGTTATGGAGTAGATGCGGTTAATCCGTATCTTGCCTATGATACAGTGGG
>CAYYRM010000243.1:0-3780 GCA_964474005.1 uncultured Eubacteriales bacterium | reverse complement strand
GCACTTTATACTACTATAATGGCAATATCAAGTATGAACACATACAAAATAATCATGGGATCCTATACTATACAAATGGAACTTTTCTATATGAAGGACAATGGGCAAATGGTACTCCCCATGGCTTTGGAAAGTACTATACCTCAAGTGGAGTCTTAATATATGAAGGACAATGGCAAAATGGACTTATAAATGGTGAAGGAACAGAATATCATCCCGATGGATCCATTAAATATCATGGTTTCTGGGAAGCAGGGTATTACCATGGTCATGGTACCATTTACGATGAAAATCAAAGTAAATTGTATCAAGGGGAATGGAAATTTGGCAATCCTTCAGGAAACGGTAAAATTTTTGATGTTTCCGGTGAGCTTGTTTACGAAGGGGCAGTTATAAATGGTCAACGTAATGGTTTTGGAAAAAAGTACCTAAATGGAAAACTCCATTACGAGGGCCATTGGCTAGATAACCAGGTCGTAGGTTACTCAAACTTTTTCTTACCCCAAGGTACTAAATTGCCACCTTCATTGGGTAGATACTACTCTGAGCTTGTGGCTCTACGGGGACAAGAAAAAGCTGCTGAAGCAGTTAGCCCCCTTATCCCCCACCTGAACCTCATTGAAAATTCCAGTAATGATGAGCACTTTAAGTATCTCTTATATCGGTTTTTCGAATTGCCATCTAGTTATAGCCTAAACATCATGACAAATGTTATTAGGGAAATCGAAAGACTACCCATAAGTATTATTGAGGATTTAGTAGACTTAGGGGTAAAACATAGATTTATTAACGGAAGTATAGCAAATGAGCCAGAATTTAGACGTATATCTGAAAGCTCAAGGGGTGTATCCCTATCCCAAGCTGTGGGAATTGCCAGCACTCAAAATAAGCTTTTGATTACGCGCCTTGATCGAGGTAATCCTATGAATACAACGATTCATGAGATAGGACATGGAGTAGATTTTTTTCTTCTAAATAATTTCTCATCAACAACAGACTTTCAAAGTGCTTGGAAGCAAGAAGCCAGTTCAATGTTCAGAAATAGACTACTAGATACCCAGTACTATGTTGATTATCCTGAAGAATACTTTGCCGAATTCTTCGCCCAGTACTTGCTAAGCGACAACAGAAAGCTCCAAGGGGGAGCGAGAACAAATCAAGAAATCAAAAACCGAGCCCCACTAACCTACGAAATATTTGAAAATAAAATATTGGCATATGAAAATCAGTACTTTCAAAAAGAGCAAATTTCCCCTCCCCAACTGGCAGCTAAACTAACAGATTTTTCAATGGTTATCGAAGTAAAATCCCTGCAAGAAGATTTAGTTAGAATTAGTTTAGATATTCCAGAAGGGTTTAGGACTTATGTTTATTCAAGCAATTTTAGTTTATCTGAATTACAGAGTATGTTTAATTTTACCGAAGAAGAAATTATAAACTTATTATATAATCCTCAAAACAAATTCGATGTAGTAAGTGGCACTTTTACACATACCCAAAACTATGTCATAGTTTTAGCCATGGATGAAAACAACAACTATATTTTAGGGGAAAGTACAAATCTAAATCCCAAATATCTATATATAAAAAATCAAAACAATACCCCCATAAGTATTTCAAAATCTCAACCCCTACTACTAACGTTATGGGGAAAACTGAAAAATCTATTAGTAAATTAAAAGGTGGCCTCTATGGCCACCTTTTTACCAATTCACCTCTTCAACTAAGCCCCTAACATATTCCCTTTTATTATGTTCACTACTTGCCAGTACCTTTTCCTTTAGTAATAATAATGTCAAAGCATATACCACTTGACCAGCTGATGTACTGTTATAAGACGTTGTATTAATTATTTTCTCTTCAAATCGACTCAATATATCTGACCTTCTAACAAACCCTTTATCATCAATAAATTCTAAAATGAAGTCCACCATTTCTTGACCTAATTCCTTTGAGAACCTAATGGTAGTGGCATATTTACTACTGGGCCTTCTAATTGCGATGGTGACAATACCATCATGAACCACCCATGTAGTCCTTTGAATGGGGTCATCATCCTCAACGTTATCCCCACTACTAAAAGCCTTCCAAGCATCAAGGAAACCTTGATAATACTGGATAGCCCTATCTAAGTACAAAATTTTTTTTTGACAATCTGACAGAAATGAAGAAAGGTCATCGGTACTTTCCACTGCACCCTTTATATTTTTGATTTCCAATGACTTTATATTATTTAACTCTCTTAAGATTCCCTGCAAATTATCGCTGGTTAGTATGCTCAATCCTATCAACTCCCCGACACAATTATTTAATCTATATATATGCAAGAAAATTTATGCTTATGAAAATAGTTATATTTTTACGTAAAAATGATACAGGTTTTCACTAAGTTTTTGCATAAAAAAACCAGCTTAAGTATCAAGCTGGTTTTAAATAGCTATAGAGTAAAATCACCTTTATGGGCATTCTCTAAAAATTTCGTTAACAAATCAATTGTCCACTCTAGATCATTTTTATTAGCAGTTTCAACATTACTGTGAACATATCTAGTTGGTAAGGATAAAGTGATAACTGGGCAACCTGTCCTTGACCTTTCCATGGCCCCTGCATCAGTACCACCCCTTGGAAGAATTTCCATTTGATAAGTGATACCATGCTCTTCAGCAAGGTCCCTCATGAAATCCACAAGCTTATAATTAGAAATAGATGCAGAGTCCATGATCTTAATTGCTGCCCCTTTACCTAGGGCTGTAACCTGCCCATGGGGACTTCCACCTGGGATATCACCTGCAATGGTAACATCAAGTGCCACACCAATATCAGGTTGAACACCATAAGCACCTGTGGTGGCATCTCTTAAGCCCTGCTCTTCTTGTACTGAGCCCACGGCATAAATGTCAACTTCGTGATCCTTTAGCCTTTTAATTGCTTCTATCATTATATACACACCAGCCCTATCATCTAAGGCTTTGGCTGAGAAATTATCACCTATTTCTAGAAAGTCCCTATGTAATGTTATAAAGTCACCAATTCTAACAAGCTTTTCAACCTCTTCTTTGCTCCTACCCAAATCAACAAAGAAATCACTTACTGCTAAAGTCTTTTTTGCCTCTTCTGGCGTCATGAGGTGTATAGGTTTAATAGCAGGCATTAAGACACCATCTAACTCTTCCCTACCGTGAACTTTAACCCTTTGAGCCACTAAGGTTTTAGGGTCGAAACCACCAACTGGATTTAATCTTAAAAATCCTTTGTCATCAATATAGCTCACCAAAAAGCCTATCTCATCCATGTGACCACTAATCATTACTTTTTTTCTATTTTCCCCTGTGCCACGTTTTAAAGCAATAACATTACCCATTGCGTCTACTGTAATCTCATCGGTATAGTCCCTTAGCTCATCGATAACGATGGAACGAATCCTTTCTTCCCTGCCAGCAATTCCAGCAGCTTCTGTAAGCCTTTTTAACAATTCCATAATTTATACCTCCCTACTTTATTTGACCAATAATAATTTATTTCGACTTCTGAAACAAAATACCTTCTTTTATTTTAAAAAATTTACTCCTTTCAAAGTTAGTATTTTAGTTTCAAGTATGTTTTATAAAAAAACACCCAATTAAGGGTGTAATTTATAAAAACAAGAAAAACTTTGTACTAAAACATAATTATATAGGTTAAAGAAAATAATCCTAAGAAAGTAAAATATCCTAAAAGCAAGCTCCTTCTAAATGTACATTTCATTTCATCATCTCCTCTTGAGTGTGAATTTTTTCTCAT
>CAYYRM010000242.1:0-3785 GCA_964474005.1 uncultured Eubacteriales bacterium | reverse complement strand
AGTACCACTTAAAATCCATGTACCAATTATACTACCTATAACCATTAAGATTAAGATTGCTTGCATGGCCATCTTAATGGTGTCCATAATTCCACTTTCAAGTTCATTCCAGGAAAATTTAAGCATTAAATTAGCAACTAAAGCAGTAACTATAACAGCTAAAATTAACGGAATATGTGGATCTAACTCAAAAATTACAACTGATGGAAATAATACTGCAATCAAAAAAGTGATGGGAATAAGTGCATGCAGTAAAGTTGCCTTTTTCGTTCCTGTAGACATTAATCTTCCTCCTATTTTTATTTTATATAAAACATTTTCTGTAACAAGATTGAAACATATATCAATTATAACTTTGCACTGATAAAGTTTCAAAGGAAAATGTTTGAAATAGGAGGTTTGTTGTCTATGTCAACTGGTTTTCTTTTGAATGAAAAGGCCTTCATTATCATTCCATTCAGCGTAAAGTATATCTTTAGGACTATTTATTTTTTGCTCTTTTAACTTTTTTTGTAGCCACTCTTCGTTATACCCCAATAGTTTAAGATTATTTGGTACCACATCACCATCTAGTATAACAGGTAGGTTTAACACTGGTTGAGGACCTGAGACATTTAAATCACTTAATGTAGGTTGATTATACTTAGATTTTTTTATAACCGTAACATTACCACTGGTTTCTAAAATGGCAAACTCAACCTCCTTAATGGAAAGGGTATCTTTTTCCCTTAACATACTCAAAAACTCACTGAAGTCTAAGCCTTCCTTAGTTAATTTATCAAAATCAATTTTTCCGTTTTTTATAAGCAAAGTAGGACTACCCTGGATAAGTCTTCTGCTTTTATAGTACTTTAATGTAACCTTTTCTACGATAAAGATCAATAGGGTCCAAACCCCTATGGTATATAAGATATGGTAATAAGAAGTATTGGGGTCATAAATGGCATTACCCACCAGCTCACCCACAACAATGGCCGAAATAAAATCAAAGGGGGTTATTTGAGAAACCTGACGTTTTCCAACAATCTGAACACTTATTAAAAGACCTATAAAACCTGCTGTCAACTCAATGGCTATTTGAAAGTAAATGGATTCAAAAATGGTAACACCACCTTTCCAAGATAGTGTTACCATTTCACATAAAAAATAAAATCCCAGCCAATTCACTGGGATTATTTACCAATACAAAAAAGATATTAAAATGCCCGACAAATGTCTCCATCTGCTGATTAATACTAGATTAGCATGGAAACCACATGTTGTCAAGATAAATTAAGGAATATTAAGGAAAATCAAGATTCCTTAAATGCCTTGTTTTACCGAGTATCACAATGCCAAATCAGTTTATTTTGCGGGTTTTTGTTTTACTTAATACTAAAGTAAAATGTAATAGCGACTGATATAGAAAGGGGAGAGGTATGTGTGCCAAATTCTTGTGGAGAACCTAAGAAAAACCTATAAGGTCTATGAAAGGGAAAAAGGTCTAGGGGGTTCATTAAAGGGACTATTTAGGAGAAAAGTCAAGGTAGTGGAAGCTTTAAAGGGAGCCAGTTTTTGTATAAATTCTGGGGAATTGGTGGGATATATTGGACCTAATGGTGCAGGGAAATCAACCACTGTTAAAATTTTAAGTGGGATATTAGTGCCAGACTCTGGAAAGGTAGAAGTGGATGGGAAAATACCTTGGAAACAGAGAATCCAGCACGTACAAAATATAGGTGTTGTTTTTGGACAGCGTACCCAACTTTGGTGGGATGTTCCTATTATTGATTCATTAGAGCTTCTAAAGGATATATACTCAATCCCATTTAGTCAGTATGAAAGAAGTTTAGCTCATTTGACTGAGGCCTTGGATCTTAAGGATTTGTTGGATACACCTTTAAGACAGCTCAGCCTGGGGCAGAGGATGCGTTGTGAGTTAGCAGGATCGTTAATTCACAAGCCTAGCCTACTATTCTTAGATGAACCCACCATTGGCCTCGATGCAGTAAGTAAATTGAAAGTGAGGGATTTTCTCAAAAGGTATAACAGGGAAAACAAAACAACTATTATCCTTACAACCCACGATATGGACGATATTGAGGCGTTATGTAATAGGGTTATGGTTATAGGTCATGGAAATGTATTATTTGACGGCAATTTGGATGATTTACGTAAAAGGTATGCCACTGAAAAGAGAATAATTGTTGATGTAGTGGGACAAAAACCTTCACATATTGATAAGGGTAAAATAACCAGCATGGATGAACATAAGTTAACCATTGTTTATGATCCAATAAAAGTTAGCACCACTGAGTTAATAGGCAATATTTCCACTAGCTGTACTGTTAAGGACTTAACAGTTGAAAACCTTCCCATAGAGGAAATTATATCGAAGATGTATAAGGAGATCTCTCTATGATAAATAAGGCATACACTTCTATTTTGAGAATGAAGCTTATTGCAGGATTACAATATAGAGTGGCGGCAGTGGCGTCAACATCTATACAGCTTTTTTGGGGACTTATTTTATCTGTGATTTTGACACTTTTTTATCAGCTAGGTAATAGCGGGAATATTGAAATGAATTTAGCCCAGGGGATAACATATATTTGGTTTGGGCAATGTTTTTTAAGCATAGGGCATTTTAGCTTAGATAGTGAAATGTATCATAGGATAAATAGTGGTGACTATGCATATGAATTGTGTCGCCCTTTAGATTTATATAACCATCTATACATGAGAGCTGCAGCTCTACGTCTTTCAGGATTAATATTAAAATCCTCCCTAGGGCTAATTGTCGCCCTAGTATTTATACCCACACCTTATAAAATGATGCGAGCAGTAAGTATTACAGCTTTGCTGTTAAGCATTTTGACCTTAATAATTGCACTGCTTTTATCATGTGCCATAGCTAATCTTTTCAACATCCTATTATTCAAAGTGGAATATGGCTTAGGGATATTTAATCTAGCTTCTGCCTTAGTGATCCTTACCAATGGAACACTGATACCCCTATATGTCTATCCAGATTGGTTGCAAAGAATATTACGACTCCTTCCCTTTGCAGGTTTGATTGATTTTCCTGCTTCGTTATACATTGGTATGATCTCACCTACTGGTATATGGTTTATATTAGTTAGGCAAATAACTTGGATAATTATCTTAGTTTTATTAGGCAAGTGGTTGATGAAGTTAGTCCTACGTAAAACTATTATACAAGGGGGTTAAGAAGTGAAGGGTTTTAGCCTTTATGTTAGATATGCAAAGATGAATTTCAAGGGGATTGTGCAATATAAGGCTTGGAGACTATTAATGTTAAGTGTGGCAGTGAATACAGTTGTGGACTTTTTGGCAGTAATGATACTTTTTGCTCGATTTGGTAGCCTAGGGGACTGGACAGCGTACCATATCCTTCTTATATATGGCCTAGCCACTACATCCTTTGGTCTTGCTGAATGGTTTTCAAGGGGTTATGATGTTTTTCCATCATTTGTAAGTTCGGGTTTTTTTGATAGAATTTTATTACGACCACGCTCTACTTTTTTACAGGTTATGGGACATCGTTTTGAATTCCAAAGGTTAGGAAGGGTTGTGGTAGGGTTGGGCTGTATAGCGGTGGCCATATACAAGCTTCAAGTTGGTATTGATTTGAGTATAATTACAGCCATTACAGGGTCCTTAATAGGTGGCTGGTTTGTCTACACAGGAATTTTCATGAATTTATCCACACTTTCCTTTTGGACTTTACAGCCCCTGGATATAATGTATATTTTTACAAATGCTACAATTCAATATGCCCAAAT
>CAYYRM010000241.1:0-3798 GCA_964474005.1 uncultured Eubacteriales bacterium | reverse complement strand
CTGGGGCTTTAAGTGCCTTTGTAAGTTTCATATCCCCTGGGTTAGATTGGATTTTAGGGGAAAAAAGGATGGAGGACCTTGCCAATATTCTTCATGACAGGCGAGAGTTGGAAAAACTAATCGCCAGGATTGAAGATTATAAATAAATCCCATTGAGGAGGTGAATAGTTAATGTCTGACTTTATTGTTATGGAACGTCTAATTCTATTCATTTTTGCCATTGTAATGGCCGTATCAATGCTCATGATTATCAATTTTGCTAAGAAAGGAAAAAGGCCCTATATCCGGAGAATCAGCGGCCTAGAAGCTGTTGATGAAGCAGTGGGTAGAGCCACTGAGATGGGGAGGCCAGTGCATTTCTCACCTGGAATTTCTTATTTAGGTGAAGAGACAGCCGCCCAAACATTGGCGGGGTTATCTGTACTTGGTTATGTTGCTAAATTAACAGCCAAGTATGATACACCACTTATTACCACCATAAGGGTACCAGAAATCCTTCCAATTTCCGAGGAAATAGTTAAGCAAAGTTATATGGCAGAAGGTAAACCAGATGCCTATAATCCAAACAACATCCGCTTTCTTTCCGATGAGCAGTTTGCTTACGCAGCGGGTTGTTTAGGTATCATGACCCGTGAAAAGGTTGCCACAAACATTATGATGGGTGCGTTCTGGGCAGAATCCTTGATATTTGCAGAGGGTGGTTTTGCAGCGGGGTCAATCCAAATCGCAGGTACCGCAAATAACCATCAGCTTCCGTTCTTTATCGCTGCTTGTGACTACACGCTTATCGGTGAAGAATTGTTTGCAGCAGGTGCTTATTTATCCCAAGACCCATCGCAATTGGCCAGTATAGCTGTATCTGATATCGGTAAAGCCATAGCTATTTTATTGATAGCCGTTGGTTCCCTTACAGCTACACTAGAGTGGAATGCAATAATTGACTTTATTGCAAAATATTCAGGTCTGTAGTTCCGGTACAAATTTTAAAGGGAGGTGAATTATGTGCGTCGTGAAGTTCCTATAATTGTTACCTTTGTAGCAGGTGTTTTATTCTTGTTAGATTATTTTATCAAAATTCCCATGATTTCTGGTGTGGTTGCAGAGTTTGAGACTTGGGCCATTGTAATAGCTGCATTTGCCCTTGGGTTAGGAGCTGCTAACTTAATTAGAATTCATTTACAGAAAATAATTAAAAAAACAGAGGGTTGGTACAATAGTGTACTTCTAATTGCAGCTATGCTAATAGTGGCTGTAAGTGGTATAGGTTGGACCCAACAAAGTGCAGTTTATGAATTCTTCTTTGACAATTTATTTGTACCTATAAATGGAACAATGTTTGCATTATTAGCTTTTTACCTTGCTTCAGCCTCTTACAGGGCCTTTAGAATAAGAACCCCTGAAGCCACAGTCCTATTACTGGCGGCTACCATAGTTATGATTGGTAATACCACCTTAGGACAACAAATCTGGGGAGGATTTGCCAAATACTCAGGATGGATCATGTCAGTATTTAATGGTGCTGGTATGAGGGGTATTATAATCGGTGCATCTTTAGGTGCCATTGTAACCTCGTTGAGGGTTATCTTTGGTATCGATAGATCATACTTCGGAGGTCAATAAATAAGAGGAGGTGAAAAGAGATGAAATGGTTAGAGAAAATGCAAAGGATCGATAGGAAAATTATATATCTAGTGTTACTAGTGGCAATAATTATCCCATTATTATTCCCTATCGGTTTTGAAGTAAATATAAGCCAAGGAACTCAAGATTTTTATAACATTATTGAAGCTCTACCTAACAACTCCGTTGTGCTAATTTCCTATGACTGGGATGCGGCATCGGCGCCAGAATTATATCCACAGGCACAGGCTATAACTAAGCATATCCTGTCTAAGGGGCATAAAATTGTCGCCATAGCAACCTGGTATGCAGGCCCTACATTTGCTGATAGGGTTCATAGTGTAGTTGCTGAGGAATTAGGAAAAGAATACGGAAAAGACTATGTAAATTTAGGATATAGACCAGGGCAAGGGGTTATGCTTAACTCATTTGCAAGGAACATCCACCAAACTTTCCCTGAGGATGTAACCAGAACACGGACTGCTAGTATCCCAATGATGCAAAACATCAATGATATTAGCGATATCGATTTAATCATCTCTTTATCTGCTGGCGACCCAGGAATAAGAACATATATTGAGCAAATAGGATCCCAGCATGGTACAACAATTTTAACCGGTGTTACATCAGTATCAGTAACAGGGATGATTCCTTATCTTCAAGCTGGTAGTTTAAGTGCCATGCTTCGCGGTTTAGGGGGAGCGGCTGAGTATGAAACATTGATAGATACCCCTGGCTTAGGCCTAGGTGGAATGGATGCTCAGTCCATAGCCCACATGACTATAATTGCTTTTATATTCATAGGTAATATTGCCTTCATCGCAACTAAAAAGAAGAAAAAGTAAAGTTCATGGGAGAAAAACAAGGGAGGTGAATCGATGGAAACTCTAGGTATTTGGATTGCGGCCTTAGGCTCGTTAGCCATATTGAGCTTTTTATATAAAGAAAATCCAGTATACAGAACTGTTGAGCATATATTTGTTGGTACGGCAGCTGGGATAGGACTATTCTGGGGTTTTGATTCCATCAGAACAAACGCATGGAATCCTGCACTTAACCCAGGAGATGAACCTAGAAAGCTTATTATGTTAATACCAATAATTTTAGGTATTCTTTTATACACCCGTTTCATTGAAGATGTTAAATGGGTTAGTAGGATACCATTGGGATTTGTAATAGGTATAGGTAGTGCCCTAGCCATCAGAGGGGTAATAGGGGCATCCTTTATGGATCTAATCGTTGCCACCATGAGAGTACCACTGTGGGGTAAATTAGGTGGAAACAGTATGTTTAGTATTGATAGTCTACTATTTGTGGTTGGTGTTATAGGTACTTTAATGTATTTCTTCTTCTCCAGTGAGCAAAAGGGTGTGCTAAAGTATGGATCTTCACTGGGTAAGTGGACTATGATGATAGCCTTCGGTGCTGCCTTTGGTAACACTGTAATGGCAAGGATATCGTTACTAATCGGTAGGATTTATTTCCTACTTGGTGAGTGGCTACAAATCCTTTAATAAATATAGGCCCGCCACGGCGGGCCTTTAAAATCAGGAGGTGGTTATGGTGAAAAATACAGCAGAAATTAGATCCATTCTGGCAGTTGACTGTGGGAGTACCACCACAAAAGCTATACTTATAGAACTTGAAGGGGATAGCTACAGATTAAAGGTTAGGGGAGAGGCACCTACTACAGTGGAAAAACCCTTTGAAGATGTTACAAAGGGTGTGAGAAATGCCGTTAGGGAAGTGGAAGAGTTAGCTGGTAAAATAATTATGGATGAAGAAGGGATAATTACACCATCCCAAGATGAAAAGGGTGTGGACTTATTTTTAGCCACAAGCTCCGCCGGTGGAGGTTTACAAATGATGGTGGCTGGCGTTGTAAAAAAGATGAGTGCTGAAAGTGCCCAAAGGGCAGCTTTAGGGGCAGGAGCCATTGTTATGGATACCATAGCCGTGGATGATGGTAGGCTTTTATATCAAAAAATAGAAAGAATTCGTCAACTAAGACCAGATATGGTTTTGGTGGCTGGAGGTATAGATGGTGGAACAAAGTCCCATGTGGTGGAAATAGCAGAAATTTTGGCAGCAGCTGACCCAAAACCGAGACTAGGCAGCGGTTATAACCTGCCTATAATATACTGTGGCAATAAAGATGCCAGGGGAGATGTAAAGGGA
>CAYYRM010000240.1:0-3801 GCA_964474005.1 uncultured Eubacteriales bacterium | reverse complement strand
AATTTAACAGTACAAGTTCTAGCAATAGTCTTTGTTTACGCAGTTTTAAATGTATTTACCCTTCATATGTACGTAAATACGACGAGAAAGATAACAATCTTTCAAATTCTAGATCAAAGATGGGTTATATTATTTTTCGTACTTAAATCTTACTTCACAATAATAATCATTTATTTATACAATGAATATAATCTCTTGGGTATGTATTTAGGTTTCACAGCCAGTGTGTATATCTTTAGGCTTCTAAACACTAGCATCAGCCTTGAAAGACACCAAGCCACATATAAAGAAACCTTGGAATTTTTTGTGGAATTTTTTGACTATGGAATTATGATAATGGATAAAAATTTAGTAATCCTTTCATTAAATGAACAATTTATGAAGTTCAATGAATTAAAATCCAACATGTTAGTTGGACAGAATTTTGATGACTTACAAATGAAAGCACTTTATTATCAGAATATAAGAGAAGCTATAAATCATATATGTCCACAAAAAACATTTTGTGAAACCACCTATAGCCATAACCAAAAATACTATTCCATTACAGCCATATCCACATCAGATGAAAATAGGGTAAAATACATAATACTTCTTAAAGACAACACAGAGATGTATAACGACAACCTTAAACAGTTATACAGAAGGAAACTAGAGTCATTAGAAGAACTTGCAGCAGGAACAGCTAATGATATTAAAAATCCTTTGGCAGTGGCAAATGGATTCTTACAATTAATTAAAACCAGAAGCATCGATGAGAAAATAAATTATTACACCAACCAAGCCCTTGAAGCCCTTTCTTTGACAGATGGATATATAGAACTATTTGGCTTACTAGGAAACCCAGCAAAAAACCATCACAAATTTACTGATATTAATTTAAGTAATCTTGTTACAGTAATTGTCCATGAATTTAATGAGCTTCTGGAAAACCCATGCATAAAAATTACCACAAACATAGAACAAGGGATATACATAAATGGTAACGAAGGGTTGCTAACAAAGGCCATAAAATTTATCATGAATAACTCCATAGATGCTATTACAGTCAGTGGTAGTATTACTATAAATCTAAATGAAGATAATGGTATTGTGAAAATGGAAATTATGGATACAGGGATTGGGATAGAACAAGATGACTTAATTAAAATCTTTGACCCTTATTACACAACCAAAAATCAAAACTCTGGTCTTGGACTATTTTACTGCAAAAAAATAATAGATCAGCATAAAGGATCTATTTGGGTACAATCTTCCAAGGATGTTGGTACAAAAGTTGTGATTGAAATAAATAATTAGTGAATTAATGCATTTTTTATCAAGTTTGAAATAGTTATTTAATAAAACTTGATAAAAGGTGGGATAGAGTAATGATGCTTAAACTAATAAACGAATACGAATTAGGGATAGATGCCAAAGATAATTATATAATAGTATTTTTTAAGCAAAACCCCGATGTTACCATAGGTAGAATAAAGGTAAATACCGAAAAGGAAAAAGAAGAACAAAAAGAGAGATTTAAACTAATGCCTGCAGACCTTGTGGATGATAAAATCCTAAACCTATTTGATGGAATAATGTACACTGGGGGTATAATATCTCCAATAAAATGCCCATACTGTAATAAAAAATTATACTTTGATGAATATACATTGAAAAACGATGAGGTTATCGAATGCTGTTACTGTAATAATAATATTAAAGTACAATTTTGTAGTAGTTTAAACGATATAATTATGTAATACCGGGAGAGAATAAACCCGGTATTTTTTTTGCAAAATATAATTAGGGAAATAGGTGATTATAGGTGTCCATTTTCCATCAACATTTTTTCAGCATTTTTGATCATCACCTTAACCATGGCACCACCCATTTTTCCACCTATCTTCCCGCACTCACGGGAAGTCATATTTTCCCATCCTTGACTTTGAATTTTTTCCCTTATACCCAACTGATCAGCGATTTCATATTTAAACTGATCTAAAACTTCCTCAGACATAATTTTATTTCGATTTCTAGCCATTTTTATCTCACCTCCTTGGTATTAGTTTTTACAATATTAAACCCTGATATGTTAGAACATCTTTGCAAAACTTCCAAGGAGAAAAGTGGAATGGGAAATGGGAAGTGAGTAGTGAGTAGTCAGTAGTTGGTAAAAGCTATACATCAAAATTAGTTGAAAAACCCAAAGAGGATGTAAGTCAGTATTAATTTAAAAAAAGGTGGATCCTATGTAATCCACCTTTTTGTTATTATCTAGTTACCGCCTCGTCTAGGTGTGATTCTTTGGATAATCTCACCAATCTCATCAAAAGACTCACTAATTGGTCTTCCTTGGGCGATATTTCTAGAAATGTTCTCTATTCTTTGGGTAATTTCTGGGTCAGCAGTGACAAGAGCTTCTGTAACCTCTGGAACTTCCCTTTCAACCCTAGTGGCAATCTCTTGTTTCATTTCTTGACCAGCAGCGTTGTCTCTGTTTTGTGCCCCTTGCTGATTTCCACCCTCAACCCTAACACCGATTATAGCCATGTTACCCATAACTATGGCAGTGGCTCTTTCAACATTCTCCATATCAGTAACCATATTGGCTATTCTTTCAGCTGCTTGGTTAGCATTGGGAGTTTGTGGAGCTGGAGCAGGGCTTAAATTTTGGTTACCCCTTGGAGTTACCCCTGGTTGGTTCCAGTTGGGATCTGTAGGAGGAACATTAGGAGCTGGACCTGGTCCTGGAGGAACCGCTGGATCCCCTGGTGGTACTGGAGTCTGAGGTCCTGGCACTTCAGGTGCAGGTGCTGGACTTGGTGCAGGCTCTTGTCTAGGGGCTACCCTACAACCTGCTATGGAGAAAGCCAAAACAAAGACCAATAAACTAACCAAAAATAATTTGGTTTTATTCAAAATAAAACACCTCCTGAAATTTTTATTGTAATATCTTTCGTTTATATATTTCCACTACCATAACCAATATATACTGCACAAAACAAGGCGATTTATACTAAAAAATGAAAAAAAAGGAAATAAAATTATCATTCACCCACATCTAAAAACTCACCACCCACAACCCATTAGCTTATTTTTCCATAACCTGCTATAATATTAAAAACAAAAAAACACGAAAGGACGACTGCCTATGAATATAATGGTAACAAATGATGATGGAATATTCGCAGAGGGAATAGACGCCCTTGTAAAAGCCCTGAAAGAACAAGGGCATAATGTCTATGTGGTGGCCCCAGACAGGGAAAGAAGCGCCACTGGCCAAGCCATATCACTACACTCACCCCTTAGGATAAATGAGATAACAAAATGGGATGGGGTAACTGCTTATTCAGTGGATGGAACCCCTACAGATTGCAGTAAGTTAGGGATATCGGAGCTAATCAAGGAACCAATAGATGTGGTTATATCGGGAATAAACAGAGGTCCAAACCTAGGGACAGATGTACTTTACTCTGGGACTGTATCTGCAGCCATCGAAGCAGCAATATTAGGGATTCCTGCCATAGCAATGTCACTATCTGGATTCAGTGATCTAGATTATACATATTCTGCTCAAATAGCAGTAAAACTGGCAGAGCAATTACTTGAGCGGGGAGTACCAAAGGATACATTGCTAAATGTAAACGTACCTGCGGTACCTGAAGAAGATATCAAAGGAATAGCCATAACATCCCTAGGGCAAAGACGATACAAAAACCCATTTCATAAACGAGAAGACCCAAGGGGAAAAACGTATTACTGGCTAGCAGGGGAGATAGAGGACTTTTTGGACGACCCAGAAACAGATGTGTCAAAAAT
>CAYYRM010000239.1:0-3887 GCA_964474005.1 uncultured Eubacteriales bacterium | reverse complement strand
GAAAAGTAGTTAAAGGGGAAAAAGGACTATACATCTCAGGTATCATCCTGACCTTAACAACAGTTGCTTTAACATACTTTTTAGTCTACCATTCACTTCAATTGGTTAAAGAACTAAGTAAAAACGTGTTTTATATTGTAAATACTATCTACCTGTGGACATGTCTAGCCCCTAAAACCTTAATGAAAGAAAGTATGAAAATTCATAATGCATTATTGGATAAGGATATGGTCAAAGGTAGAAAATTCTTATCTTACATTGTTGGTCGGGACACTGAACATTTAGAAGAGGAAGCCATTGTGAAGGCAACCATAGAAACTGTGGCAGAAAACACTTCCGATGGGGTGATAGCACCACTTATATATATGTTCTTAGGTGGAGCTCCCTTGGCCCTTGCCTATAAGGCCATAAACACATTAGATTCAATGGTTGGTTACAAGAATGAAAAATACATGCAATTGGGCTGGGCATCAGCTAAGCTAGATGATATGGCAAACTACATCCCCTCTAGGGTTACAGGTCTTTTGCTTATAATTTCTTCCCTTTTACTAAAATTAGACTATAAAAATAGCTTTGCGATACTAAAAAGGGATCACAAAAATCACAGTAGTCCCAATTCAGGGGTTCCTGAGTCAGCAGTGGCAGGAGCTTTAAATATACAACTGGGGGGATCTAGCACCTATTTTGGCAAATTGGTGGTAAAGCCAACCATTGGTGAACCAAAGAGAAATGCTGAGGCTAAAGATATAAAAACAACTAATTATCTAATGTATATTTCTAGTATTATAGCTTTGATTTTACTGTCTTTTGTAACTATAGTTATTCAGATGTTGTAGGAGGAATGGAAAATTGAACTTTCATGGAGGAGATATCTATAAATACGGGGATCAAGATTTAATTGATTTTAGCTCTAATATTAACCCTTTAGGGATACCCCAAAGCCTTCAAAACTAGTTTGCTAAACAATTTAGATAAGCTTACTCAATACCCCGATATAAACTATACTTTGTTGAGGGTAGCCATGGCTAATTATCTAAAAAATATCCATTTTGACAATATAATAGTGGGAAATGGGGCAGTGGAGATAATCTATAAAACCATATGGGCACTGGATATTGAAAATATACTGATAGCCACACCTACTTTTTCAGAATATAAAAGGGCAGCTGTGATCCAAGGGATACCCTGTGAGGAAATAAAATCATATTCAGAAGATGGTACCAGTCAGCTTGGGCACATATTGTCTAAAATTACACATAAAACATTGGTGGTCATATGCAATCCCAACAACCCCACAGGTACAATCAATGATTTAAAAGACTTAACCTTGTTGGCTGAAAGGCTGAAAAATAGTAAAGGTTTTCTCCTGATAGACGAGGCATTTATAGAATTTACCAAGGATTATCCTAACAACAGCATGGTTAATCACCTAGAAGTACATGACAATGTAATTGTAATCAGGGCTATTACTAAATTTTTTGGGATGCCAGGGATTAGATTGGGCTATGGCCTTTGCAGGGATTTATCCACTGTAAATAAAATAAAGGGCAAAATGGAACCATGGAACATAAACACCATGGCGGTTATAGCGGGACTAACTGTGCTTCAAGATGAGGAATACATAGTACAATCAAGAAAATGGATGGAAAAAGAAAGCAAATATTTACATGAAAATCTAGGAAACTTAGAGGGTACCACATTAATACCTTCAGCTGCCAATTTTATTTTACTCAAGATTAAAGGTTGTAGCCCATGGGATTTGAAAGATGCCTTACTTAAAAAAGGAATACTTATACGCACACCCCAGGGCTTTAAGGATTTATCCCAAGAATATTTTAGGATTGCCATTAAAGATAGGGTGTCAAATGATAAACTTCTTAAGGCCTTAGGGGAGATACTTAGTGATGGAAGGGGTGGTTTAAAAGGGTTTAAATGAAAAATTAGTTTATATACCCAAACAAAGGGTAAGTACATAAAAGATCACTTAAAATTAAAAAAGAGGAGATGGAGAAATGGTAAAAAAGATAATTAGTTTGTTGTTGATAGTAGGTTTAATGGGTTTTGTAATGGCAGGATGTACATCGGATAATGAAAATCCCAATGGTGGTCCACAAGATGGTGAAATTACACAGTATCCTTTGACAATAACAGATTCTACAGGTCAAGAGCTAACCTTTGACAAAAAGCCTGAAAGGTTAATAACCGTTGCCCCAAGTATCACTGAGACAATTTTTGCATTGGGTCAGGAAGAGTTTTTGGTGGGGAGGACAGATTTCTGTGATTATCCCAATGCAGTTTCAAACATTCAAGCTATAGGAACATTGAGAAATCCTAACATAGAGAAAATAATTGAATTAGAGCCTGATTTGGTTATAGCTTCTACCCATTTCAGTGAGGAAGTTTTTAATAACCTAAATAACTTGGGAATTAAAGTAATAGTACTAAACCCACAGGATAGCTTTGAAGGGGTATATGAAGTTATTACTAAGCTTGGTCAAATCCTTGATGTCAATGAAGTTGCCCAAGAATTGGTTGATGATATGAAGGCAATGGTCGAAGAGGTTAAAGATAAAGTGAAAGATCAAGAAAAGCCAAGGGTTTATTATGTTGTGGGTTTTGGGGAGTTCGGTGATTGGACTGCAGGTGGTGGTACCTTTATCAACGAAATGATAGAAATGGCTGCAGGTATAAATGTGGCCAGCGATGTAGAGGGTTGGAGCTATAGCCTTGAAAAATTAGTGGAACACGATCCTGATTTATTGATAGTTTCAAATAAAGGTGATGTGAAAGAGGCAATAGCTGTGGCCAACGGCTATGATGAGCTAACGGCAATAAAAGAGGGCAGAATCTTTGAAATCGATAACAATCTATTGGATAGGCAAGGACCCCGTTTAGCCCAAGGATTAAAAGAATTAGCAAAAATATTACATCCAGATGTGTTTTAATTAGGTTATTATGAGCTATATAGAGAAGAGAAAATACTACAAAACCCTTTTAGGTATAGTACTTATTTTCCTTTTTCTATTGATTATTTACGTGAGCACATTGGGAGTTGCAAACATATCTTTTGTAAATGGTTTAAGGATTATCATCGAGAAGATACCGTTTTTAGGTAGGTATCTTTTCGATGATGCCATTCCCAACACCCATAGAGTAATCATATGGAAAATACGTTTACCTAGGATTCTTTTAGCAGGCCTTGTGGGAATGAGTTTATCAATAGTGGGTGCCACCTTTCAAGGTATGTTTAAAAACCCCATGGCTGACCCATATGTTGTAGGTGTATCCTCAGGTGCAGCCCTAGGAGCAACCATTGCCATAGTAATGGGACTACAGCGGTTTGTAGGGGGGTTAGGCTTTGTGAACCTAATGGCTTTTTTGGGAGCGATTATCACCGTTATTTTAGTTTATAACATAGCACGGATTGGTTCAAAAGTGCCTACAATTACCCTTTTGTTAGCTGGAATAGCCATAAGTTCAATGCTATCTTCAATAATATCTGTACTTATGATTTTTAATCGAGATAAAATAGAGAACATTATTTTTTGGATCATGGGCAGTGTTTCTGCTGCCAGCTGGAAACATGTATATACACTACTACCCATAGCTTTAGTTGGATTGATGGTGATCTATTTCCACGCTCGGGATTTAAATCTTTTTATGGTGGGTGATGACACCGCAAAAAACCTAGGGGTAGAAATAGATAAAACCAAAAGGGTTTTACTTGTGGTTTCATCTATAATCATTGCTTTTACTGTATCTGTAAGTGGAATTATTGGGTTTGTGGGGCTAATAGTTCCCCATGCGGTGAGAATGCTGGTGGGACCAGATCATAGGGTTTTGATTCCCTTTGCAGCAATTGGTGGAGCTATTTTCTTAATTATATC
>CAYYRM010000238.1:0-3904 GCA_964474005.1 uncultured Eubacteriales bacterium | reverse complement strand
AAGTTTAATTCTTCTAAATATCGGGATAATAGGGAAATCATCTCTGCTAATGGTAAACTTTTATCTAGCTTTTTCCGAAATTCTTTAAGTACCTTTAATCTCCCTTCTATTTCTTCATCTATAGCATAATATTTTAAGTACTTTTCCTTAGCCAGTAAGTAGTCCTCTCTCTTTTTAAATAATAATTGGTAGAGATTATCTACTAATCCTAATTTTTCCCATTTGCTAGAAAAAGGATTTTCCCTTAAGATAAGGCTAATTGTTTTGAAAAGGTTAGACTCTAAAACTGTGGATTTTTTTGGTACTGCCAATTGTAATTTATATTGGGGACATAACCTCTGTAACATCGGTAAATAATTGTCATCTGCCAAAACTATACCGATGCTTTCATATGCCTTTCCTTCATTAATTTTAACAGCTATATCATATAACACCCCATGGATTTCCTCTTCAATGGTCACACCTTTCATTATAGAAATCTGGGGTTCCTTTTTCTTTGGATATTGGGTATTTTCTAAAGTAAACCCTATTTCTTTTAAGTTTCTTAAAGTTTCCTCTACAATTTCACTTTCCACCGCTGGAATGTAAATAGATGTATTTATTCCTAATTTAATTAAGCCTTTGAGCATACCGTATTGCAAAGGACTAAAATCGATATAACCGTCTACTACCACTTCCCCTAGGGGTAATTCTATCCCCTGTATATTAAAGGCTTGGTGAAAGCGATTTTCTGGATCTAAAAGTTTTCTCTCTATTACCCAGCCATCTTCATATTGTTTTAAATATCTTTTCAATTCCCTTAAATTAGCTGGCAAATCCTCTAATGTTAAACCTAGCCTTTTTAACTGTCCATAGGTTTGGGAGTATCCCTTTGCTTTATAGAGACTGTTTGTCACATTTTCTTCCAATAACAATTGTTGGAAAAACAGATCCCTTTCCCCTTCCGATACGGGAATATATTCAATATTAGCTTTTTTTAATATCAGGTCTGCAATATCGTCAAAGGTTTTAAAAGCTAAGCCTGGCTGTCTTTTCCTACCTTCTTGTAACCATTTGGATGAAGGTAAGAGATAATAAATGGACTTTCCTGACTGTTTTTGCCGGTGATAATAAGCTTTTAACCGATCCCTGCAAGCAATTTGGTTAAGTGGTGACAGATAAATTTTAAAATTAGACATTTTTAACACCCCTTCTCCCTTATATTTAATATTAAAATTTAGTGAAAACAATAATATTTAACCTTGTAATTTGGAAAAATTAATATATAATGTTTAGTAAGTAAGAATTATTACTACTTGACTTAGGAGGTAAAACATGTATAACTCTGTGGAAATTCAAAAAAATATTTATTGGGTGGGAATTAATGATAAAAGACTAGAACTTTTTGAAAACCTCTGGCCTTTAGAACATGGGGTTTCTTACAATTCATACCTAATTTGTGATGAAAAGGTTGCATTAATCGATACAGTAGCTGAGGGAAATTACGAATACTACTTAAAAAAAATCCAAAGTATCATCAAAGATAGAAAAATAGATTATTTGATAGTCAACCACATGGAACCGGATCATTCAGGGGTTATCCCAACACTAGTTAGAAATTTTCCTGATATCAAAATAGTAGGAAATAGCAAAACCCTAGATATCCTAAAAAATTTTTACTCCCTTGAGGACAATTTCCATCTGGTAAAAGAGGGAGATGAATTGGCACTGGGTAACTATAAACTTAAGTTTTACCCTATACCAATGGTCCACTGGCCAGAATCCATGGTTGCCTATGAAGAAACTACTAAAACTTTATTTTCCAACGATGCCTTTGGTAGTTTTGGCTCACTAGATGGTGGAATTTTCGATGATCAACTGGACTTAGTTTTCTTTGAAGATGAAATGCGCCGCTATTATTCTAATATCGTAGGAAAATACGGGGTTCCTGTTCAAAATGCCTTAAAGAAGCTTTCTTCCCTGGAAATTAAATGTATCTGTCCTTCCCATGGACCTATTTGTCGTACTAATCCCCAAAAAGTCATTTCCCTATACGATAAGTGGAGTCTATGTGAAAGTGATAAAGGTGTAGTCATCGTCTATGGTAGCATGTATGGTAATACCGCTAAAATGGCAGAGACCATAGGACAATCTTTAGCTAAGCATGGAATAGAAGATGTTAAAATTTACGATTCTTCAAAAACCCATCTATCCTATATTTTAAGGGATATATGGAAGTACAGAGGGTTAATAATCGGAAGCTGTGCTTATAACAATGGAATGTTTCCTCCAATTGAAAACCTGACAACTAAACTACTACAATTAGGGGTAAAAAATAGGTTATTAGCCCTATTTGGAAGTTATAGCTGGAATGGTGGCGGTGTAAGTAATCTACAAAAGTTTGCTGAAAAAAGTGGTATGGAACTGGTAGGTCAAAGTATTGAAGTTAAAAGTACTCCAAAGGAAGAAGATTTAGAAAAACTTAGGGAATTAGGTAAACTCATAGCCAAAAAGCTCCAATCTTAAATTTTAGTTTTAATTAAAATTATAAGCCCAAACTTTTGGGCTTATAATTTTTCAACTTATTGGACTACGATTACATCATGGAATCCTGTTTGGTAAATGAACTAATTTTTTTTGAAATTTTATTAGGATTAATACCTACTATTGAAAATATAGATGCTGTATGACCCTCTTCAATATATTTTTGGGCTAACTCTTCAGCTTTTTTTAGTTGTTGATAGTCATGGACTAAAATAGCCACTTTTTTACCTTTTCCCGGAATTTGGAATCCCCTATCTTTCAAAATTTGAATAATCCTCTCAAAACCTATGGACATTCCAACAGCGGGAATAGATTCTTTCTGAAACTTGGTTAAAAGATTATCATATCTTCCACCACCGGCAATGGAACTGCCGAACTCATCACTAACTATTTCAAAAATAGGTCCAGTATAATAACCCATTCCCCTAACCAAAGATGGTTCAAATTCTATATTAAAGTCCCTGCCTACTGCTTCAATAATTTGAGCTAATTCTTGAGCATAGATACTGTCAAAGGATTGTAAACCTTTAGTTTTTAAATTGGTCAATGTTGTTAACAATCTCTCTACTTTTTCTAAAGGAATCCCTTTTTCCAGCAGTTCTTTCTTTACCCCTTGTTCCCCAATTTTATCTAATTTATCTAAAGTAATGCATACTGTCTCAAAGATTTCATCTAAACCTGCAGTCTCTACAATTTCCCTTAGTAAACGGCGGTCATTGATCTTTATTGTAGAATTGCTAAATCCTAATTTCCCTAAAGCTAAAGCAACGGTTTTTAATATAGTAATTTCTGCAAAAATACTATCATCACCAATAATGTCGATATCTGATTGAATAAATTGCCTATATCTTCCCTTCTGAGGCCTCTCTGCCCTAAAGACATAACCCATTTGAAAGGCTTTAAAGGGATTTTCTAATTCATTTCGGTTTTTAGCATAATATCTACTAAGGGGTAAAGTTAAATCAAATCTTAAAGCAAGGTCGCAAAGATCATCGGGGTTTACTCCTTCCCCAAGTTCTAGTTTTTCACCCCTTTTGAGGATCTTAAAAATTAACCTCAAATTTTCTCCCCCATCACTATTAGTCATGAGGTCGATATTTTCCAACATAGGGGTCTCTATTTCATTAAACCCCCTAGATATATATGTATGGCGGATTACATCTTTAACATAGTTTCTTAACTCCATATCCTTTGGCAATACATCAAAGGTTCCTTTAGGCGGTAAAGTGGTGAATTTCATTGTATCAATTCCTTTCTTTAACTCCATTATTTTTCCTTTATATTATAGATTAACCTTTTTATCAAATTTTTTCAAGGGGAAAAGATTATTAAGCTTTTTGCGATGTAGACTTTTTTTTCTTACAACCTACTAATAATCTCA
>CAYYRM010000237.1:0-3904 GCA_964474005.1 uncultured Eubacteriales bacterium | reverse complement strand
GAAATTTTAAGACATGAGCATGGCATGGGTACAAAGGGTGAAAGAGTGGTTGATGTGGTTATTAGTGAGCAATCATTAAATGTTGACACCATTAGTGGAGCCACAGCCAGCAGTAAAGTTATTTTAAAGGCCATAGAAGAAGCCCTATCCCAAGGAAGCAAAAACTAAAGGAGGTAGAAGAAATGAGTACATTAATTGTTTATGCTAGCAAACATGGCAGTGCAGAAAAATGTGCAAAAAACATAGCTGAGAAATTAGGTGACAGCACCACAATATATAATTTACTAAAGAAAAACAACATAGATTTAACTCAGTATGATAGGGTTATTGTGGGCGGCTCCATTTATGTGGGACAGATACAAAAGGAGGTTAAATCTTTTTGCACAGAAAACCTAGAACAGTTAAAATCCAAAAAACTAGGTTTATTTATTACCTGTATGGACGAAGGTGAAACAGCACAAACCCATATAAAAAATGCTTATCCCGAAGAACTAATCAGTGTAGCTACAATAGTTGAAAGCTGTGGAGGAGAATTTAACTTCAGTAAAATGAACTTCTTTGAGCGCACGATAATAAAGATGGTAAGTAAAAGCAAAAATGATGGGAAACCAGTGGATACAAAAAAAGATATCTCCAAATTATCCCATGAAAATATTAATAAAATTGCCCAAGCTATGTTATAAGAGAAAATAACCAGCAAACTGCTGGTTATTTTTTTTGTTTGCAGGAATTTTAAATGTGCCTAAAGAATAATCTAAAAAGACTTTATTATGGACTGAGGTGAACATACATGGAAGAGTGCTTATATCAGAAGATAAACGACTCAGTGGATACGGTTTTTGCCTATGCCTTAAAGAGAACAAACAATAGATATGAAGCAGAGGATTTGTCCCAGGAAATAATTTTAAATCTCTACAATTCATTGAACAGCCTAAAGGACAAAGAAAAATTTTATGGCTGGATGTGGGCAGTGGCTGGAAATGTCTATAAGGGATATTTAAGAAAAAAGAAACAAAGTAGCACCATTGATCTAAATCAAAATATTTATACATCCAATGAAACCCCAGAAAATGAAATTATCAACAAAGAAGAAATTGGGACCCTTTATAGGGAACTGTCAAGGCTTTCAGGGCTTTATCGTGAAACCATGACACTCTATTACATCGAAGAGAAAAGTTGTGAGGATATTGCCAATAGATTAAGTATCTCAATGGAAATGGTCAAACAGTATTTATTTAAATCAAGGAAAAAGATTAAGGATGGGATGAGTATGATTAGAGAAACAGGGGAAAAAAGCTTTAACCCCAAAAAGTTTAATATTTATTATTGGGGTACTGGCTATAACTATTGTGTGGAGCTTTTTAGACGGAAGCTACCAGGTAATATTCTCATAGGATCCTATTATGAACCTGTATCCTTAGAGGATTTAAGTATAGAACTGGGGGTATCCACCGTTTATTTAGAGGATGAGGTCAATATCTTGTTAAACAACGGTCTTGTAAAAAAAGTGAGAAACAACAAATTACAGTCCAATATAATAATATTTACTAAAGAATTTGAAAAGGAGCTATTGGATAAAACTACTGAATTATATGGAGAAATCACAGACTTTTTTGTTAATCACATAATGGAAAACGAAACAAAGATTAGGAGCATCGGGTTTAAGGGAAGTGAAGCTAACTCCAATACATTCTTTTGGCAGATGGCAACTGTTTGCCTTCGTGAAACCATAATGAATAAATTTGTAAAGGAAGTTTTAAGTGAATACCCATTATTAAGTGACGGTTCGTCAGGATATATGTGGGGGTTAGAAAGAAAATATGGTGACAATAAGTTCGATATGGGCATCCATCACTATACTGAAGGTGATAACACCATATGGCTATTTAACTTCTTCTGTCTTCCTCGAAAAATCCATCTGTTATCAAACAAAGAAACAGCTGAAGTACTGTTTAAAATAGCTAAGGGTGAAAAAATGGACGTTTTTAACCAAGCACAAAAGGAAATCATAGCTGACCTTATAAAGGAAAATTATGCATTTATGGAGAACCAAGAAATAAGACTGTATTTGCCATTTTACACCACTGAACAATACAAAACCTTAATGACAATCCTTGAACCTTTAATAAGTAGACTACATAAGGGCTGTAAGGATATATTGCCAATAACTGAAAAGATACTTAAAAAATATGTTCCTTCATATCTACATGATCAGATTCCACCCATTGCGGCATTAAAACAAGTGGAGGCTTTTGTTCACCACACCATGGAAAACCTAGAACAAAAAGGGCATATCTCCATACCAGATAAACCCGAAGATTTAGGATCTGTTTATTTGGTTGTTCAGAACCCTTAACACGGACCTTCACAGAAAACAAATCAGTAAAAAGCCCCATAGAACGCCTCACTGTTTTAAAATTAATATATAAGAAAAACTTTAGAGATAAAAATCCTTAACACGGACCTTCACAGAAACAAACCAGTAAAAAGCCCCAAAGAAAGCCTCACTGTTTTAAAATTAATATATAAGAAAAACTTTAGAGATAAAGACCCTTAACACGGACCCTCACAGAAACAAATCAGTAAAAGCTCCAAAGAAAGTTCACGGCTTTTAAAATTTTTTTATAAAAAAAGCCTTTTAGAGATCAAAACCCTTTAATACGGACCCTCACAGAAACAAATCAGTAAAAAGCCCCAAAGAAAGCCTCACTGTTTTAAAATAATTATTAAAATAAAGAAAGCCTTAAAACAGCGGACCAACATTAACATCAAACCCAACCGTGTCAAAGGTTTTAAAAAGAATTTTATAATAAAAAAAGCCTTAAAACAGCGGACCCACAACAACATGAACCCCTAACCGTGTCAAAGGTTTTAAAAAGAATTATACAATAAAAAAGCCTTAAAACAGCGGACCCACCTAAACATCAACCCTAACCGTGTTAGAGGTTTTAAAGAATTTATAAAAAAATCTCAATTCAGCCATAACCGAAATTACCCATCTTACACTATATAAGTAGAAAAACAAAATCAAGGGGGTAATTCAAATGAATACTGCAATTGAGCAAAACATTATAATGGATGAGTTGGGGAGTAAAAGACTTGTAAAGAACAACATAATTTTACTACTGATGGGTCAGCTGGTTTCACTTTTTGGAAGTAGCATCTATAGTTTCGCCATGAGCCTCTATATTTTACAGGTAACAGGTTCTGGGCTAAATTTCTCATTAACATTGGCATTATCCACTCTGCCAAGGGTTTTATTTGGACCAATATCTGGGGTTGTGGCAGACAGATTCGACAGAAAGAAAATGGTTGTAGTTTTAGATATTTTAAGTGGAGTGGTGGTCTTAGGATTACTTGCATTGAGCATAGTTGATGATTTAAGATTGTATTACGTTTTTGCCACAACATTCTTACTATCCGCATGTAATGTTTTTTTTAACACTCCATTACAGGCATCAATACCTAATCTAGTGGATGATGAGAATCTAACAAGGGTTAACTCATTAAGCCAATCGGTTCAGTCCATTGCTTCCATAGCAGGGCCATTCATTGGTGGATTAGCATTTGCCCTAATAGATATTAAGCTGTTTTTATTAATCAATGGTTTATCCTTTGTATTTTCAGGTATATCTGAAATCTTCATTGACTTTAATGCAAGGGAAAAAATATATGGTAAAAAGACTCAAAATGATGTGCCAAAGGCAAAGAAAAGCTTTTGGGGAGATCTAAAAGAAGGCATGGCATATATTGCAACTCAAAAATGGCTTATCATTCTAGGTTCATTTGTTGTTTTGTTTAACATGTTTATTATGATAGGCCTAACGGTTCCAATTCCCTATATCGTAAATACGGTATTTGGCTTTACATCACAGCAATATGGTATTTTGAACATGATGTTTCC
>CAYYRM010000236.1:0-3923 GCA_964474005.1 uncultured Eubacteriales bacterium | reverse complement strand
AATACATTAAAATTAGACTTTAAATCCATAAGAGTTATTGTCAATATCTTTTCTTTGTAAAATAAAGCATATAGTCCATAAAATGATATTAAACCTCTACTTAATACAGTGGCTATGGCAGCTCCCGCCACTCCCAAACCTAAAAAGCCATCTAGAATAAAAAATGGGTCTAAAACCATATTGAGCACCACCGAAATACCACTTAGAATCATGGGGCTTATGGTATCTCCCTGACCTTGCTTTATACACTGATATGCAAAAAAGATAAACATTGTTGGCATTCCAACAAAGTTTATGGTTAAATAAGTGGTGGCATGTTTTAATAATTCACCCTCTGCACCCATAAAAATTAGTATAAATGGTGTCAATAAATATCCAATTAGACCTAAAATAAAAGAAAAAACCAATGAAAAAAATAATAATTGTCCAGCAACTGTCTTTGCGTTTTTTGTACGATCAGCGCCTATATATTGAGATATCAGTGCAGTTCCTGCAATATTAATTCCTATTCCAAAGGACATTAAAACAAAGACCACTGGCCAAACCATTACAGTGGCAGCAAATTGATCTGTCCCTAGCTTTCCAACCCAATAAGCATCTGCCAACTGATATAGAGTCTGTATTAAATTTCCCATCATAATGGGTAAGGAAAGTTTTAACAATACTCTTGATATACTTCCATTTAAGATTAAATCCCGATTTTTATTCATAAAAATTCCTCCCTCAACCAATATATATTATAACAGTTTTAGGGATAATATATAATAGAGTAAACTGTTAAATTTTCGTTAACTAGTTTTTCTATAATCTAAGTATCATATAAAATAGGAGGTTATTATGCTATCACAAAAGCTATTGGATGAACTTAACCAGCAACTAAAACATGAAATGTCTTCTGCAAACTATTATTTAGCCATGGCAGCCCACTGCGCATCGGAGGACCTAGATGGATTTGCTAATTTCTTTTTAGTACAAGCTGAAGAAGAAAGATTTCACGCCATGAAATTTTACAACTTTATAAATGATCTGGGTGGAAGGGTTATGGTATTTGGCTTTGAAGATCCTAAAAATGACTTTACTTCCCTAGAAGATGTCTTTAAGTCCGCTTTAGGTCACGAGCAATTTGTTACAAAAAAAATACATTCCCTCTTAGATATTGCCAATGAAGAAAAACACTATCCAACCATTAGCTTTTTACAATGGTTTGTTGATGAACAGGTTGAAGAGGAATCTAGCATGTCTCAATTACTGAGTAAGGTTAAAAGGCTTGGGGAAGATAATCCAGGGATTTTTCTTTTAGATGAAGAACTAGCCAAAAGATCTTTTACCCCACCAACAAATGAAAACTAAGTTCAAAGACTACCAGTTTAAATAAACACTGGTAGTTTTGTAATTAATTAAGTTTGATTGTTGTTTGTATATTTTATATAATATTTTCATTGGTTGATATAAAGTGTTTTGAAGTTTAATTCCAAATTTTTATGAAGAATTTGACATTGACTTTAAACAATAATCTTTATATAATAATAGTCTAACAAGTTAATAAAGATATGAGTAAGCGGGATAGTCGCGGGTACAAGTACCGAAAGGTCGTACCTGAGGAAAGTCCGAGCTCCATAGGGCAGGGATGCTGGGTAATACCCAGTGAGGGCAACCTCAAGGACAGTGCCACAGAAATAAACCGCCTGATTATATCAGGTAAGGGTGGAACGGTGCGGTAAGAGCGCACCAGCAATTAGGCGACTAATTGGCTAGGTAAACCCCATCTGGAGCAAGACCAAGTAGGAGGGATAATAGGAGCTGCCCGCTCTCCCTCGGGTAAGGTCGCATGAGGTGTTAGGTAACTAACATCCTAGATAGATGACTATCACTTTTCGTAAGAAAAGTACAGAACTCGGCTTACAAGTTTACTCATTTCTTAAATATTTATGGCGAGGATAACCTCGCCATTTTTTTATTTAGTTATAATTTCATATGGACAGGTATTTATCTTTGTAACTAATACTTCTGTGTTTTCTAATTTTTCTTCTAATAAAACCTTTAGCTCTTCTAAAATAGGAACCTCTGTATGATAATGCCCCGCATCAATTATATTTAGGCCTAAGTCCACAGCCATTTGTCCTTTGTGATAATCCACATCACCTGTAATTAAGCACTGACAACCAGAAAATTTAGCCTCGTGGATCACAGAACTACCACTGCCACCACATATTGCCACCTTTTTAATGGGACGTGAATCACCCTTAAATACCTTTACACCTGTACATCCCAATTTTTCAATGACATGTTCTGCCAATTCTTTAACTGACATATTTTCTTCCAGTTCTATAATCTTACCTAATCCAATTTTTTTTGAGTTATTATCCAGTGGAATTAAATCATAGGCAATTTCTTCATAGGGATGAACTTTTTCCATTTCTTTTAAAACAGAGTTTAATAGCTTTTTTGGAACTATTGTTTCAAGTTTAACCTCGTGGACAGTGGTTAAGCTATTAACAGCTCCTATATAAGGATCAGCGCCATCCAAAGGTTTAAATGTTCCTTTACCCATGGTTTGAAATGAGCAATGGCTATAATTCCCAATATGTCCTGCACCTACTTTCGATATGGCTTCAAGGACATCTCTGGCGTTATCTTCAGGAACATATACTACAAATTTATAATACTCCTCATTATGTGTATTTTTTAAAATTCCTCCAGGAGGAAACTGTAATTTTTTTCTTAATGCTTCATTTACACCCAATTGACAAACATCTAAGTTAGTATGAGCACAATAAACACTGATTTCATTTTTAATTAATTCTGTTAGAATTCTACCATGGGTATTATCCACACGAATATTTTTAATCCCTTTAAATATTAATGGGTGGTGGGTAATAATCATCCCACATTGTTTTTCTATGGCTTCATCTAACACAGCCTCAGTTAAGTCTAACGCTAACATAATTTTATGTACTTCCTTTGTATAATCTCCCACTAAAAGACCATTGTTATCATCGGGATAGAAAGCAAAATCCCTAGGTGCTATTTCCTCAAATTGTTTAATTATAGTCTGTACCTTCAATTTCTATTATCACCTCTTTTAATAATTTTGAATCATACTGTAAGACTTTTATCTTTTCATCGGTGTTATCACTATTTAGCATATTTTCAATTATTACCTTGTTCTTTTTGGATTGTTTTTTTAAATAGTTTAGAAGGGTTTCTCCCCTATTTTTAAGTAACACAGGTCCAAATCTAAGTTCTTTTTGTGTTAAAAGGACATTCACAGGACTCTTTACCACCTTAAGAATTTCATAAAAGCGCTGACCTTCTGGGGCTATAACTTCATCAACTATCTTAAAACTATGTTCCATTAAAAATTTTCTCACTGCAACCACCTCGGTCATGGGTTGTAGTATTAAACAACAGCCTTGAATTTTTTCTAAACCGTCTTTTATAATCTTTATGATTGTTTCCCCACCCATTCCAGCTATTATTACTGTGTTTACATCATCATTGTTTTTAATTGTGCCTAAACCATCACCTAATCTTAGAGATACTTTATCAGTAATTCCGAAAAGATCAAGGGTTTCTTTGGCAGCATTCAATGGACCTTCATTAACATCTGTTGCAATACATTTATTTGCTAGACCATTTGTAATTAAAAAAAGTGGTATGTATCCATGATCCGTACCAACATCAACAACACTGCTTCCCTTATCCACCAACAAAGCTATGCTATTTAAACGAGGAGTTAACTTCAATTTTAATACCTCCATTTCAAATCCTTATTTTTTATCATACCAAAATGAATCTATATCTGCAAATTGACAAAAAAAAACACACAACGTGTGTTTAACTAACATAAGTGGTGACCCCTAGGGGATTCGAACCCCTGTTACCGCCGTGAAAGGGCGGTGTCTTAACCGCTTGACCAAGGG
>CAYYRM010000235.1:0-3923 GCA_964474005.1 uncultured Eubacteriales bacterium | reverse complement strand
GGAGTGTGATTATATAGGAAAATACTTGGAAATGTACTTAAAAATTCCTTTTAAAAAATAGCAAAAAAGTAGTACAATATATAGATGAGTCGAAAGTGAAAGGAGATATAAAATGAGTATAGCAAATTATTTTTCAAGGGACATAGGAATCGATCTAGGAACTGCTAATACAAATGTATATGTCAAAGGTAAGGGAATTGTTGTTAGAGAGCCCTCTGTTGTAGCAATTCAAAAGGGTAGAGATAAAGAAAAGGTTTTAGCCGTAGGTGCTGCTGCAAAGAAAATGATAGGTAGAACTCCAGGAAATATAGTTGCAATTAGGCCCATGAAAGATGGAGTAATTGCAGACTTTGATACCACTCAAGAAATGTTAAGGCATTTTATTGGCCAAGCATATAAGAGAAATATATTTAAAAGAAAGCCCAGGGTTGTTGTCTGCGTTCCATCTGGAGTTACTGCAGTGGAAGAAAGGGCAGTAAGGGAAGCGACACTGTCTGCTGGTGCCAGAGAAGCTCACATAGTTGAAGAACCCATGGCAGCAGCAATTGGTGCAGGTTTGCCTGTTGAAGATCCCACAGGGAGTATGGTTGTTGACATAGGCGGTGGAACCACTGATGTTGCCATTATATCCTTAGGCGGTATTGTTACACACCGTTCCATTAGAATTGGTGGCGATGAAATGGATGAAGCCATAATCCACTATATTAAAAGAAACTATAACCTTATGGTTGGAGATAGAACAGCTGAAGAAATAAAAATCTCCATAGGTTCAGCTTTCCCAGATAATGACAATAGTACCATGGAGATTAAAGGTAGAGACCTTGTAACAGGTTTACCTAAGACCCAAGAAATCACTGCAAAAGAAATAAACCAAGCTATGAAAGAACCTATCAATGCCATTGTAGAGGCTATAAAAATTACCCTAGAAAAAACTCCTCCAGAACTCGCAGCTGACATCATGGATAGGGGTATTATGATGACTGGCGGTGGAGCATTGTTATCAGGCCTTGATAGACTTATAGGTGAAGAAACTGGTATGCCAGTGGTTGTGGCTGAAATGCCCCTTGACTGTGTTGTTAGAGGAGCTGGCAAGGTTTTAGATAATTTAGATTTATTAAATAGAGTCGCTTTAGCTACTAAGTCAAGCAAATAGTGCTTTTTTAAAGGGGGAGGACAATATGCTTAAATTGCAACCAGGCCATAAGAAGATACTAAACTTAGTGATGATTTTTATTGCACTGAGTTTGGTTATGAGTTGGACAACCAATGATAGGGCAAAAATTTCTTTTATGGAAAATGCCATTCATCAGTTGGTTCTTCCCTTTCAAAAAGCCTTTACAGTATCTACAAATTTCATAAGAGACTCTTATACAGCAATCATAGATGTTTCAAATGTCTATAATGAAAATAAGAGGCTAAAGGACCAGCTAGATTATTATCAGGGAATCGAAATCCAATTAAATGAGGTTCGCTTAAATAACCGTAGGTTAACACAACTCTTAGAATTTAGAGAAAGCACTGAGTTTACCCTTTTGCCAGCCATGGTAATAGGTAGAAGTCCAAGTACATGGTACTCAACCATGACCGTTGCTAAAGGAGAAAGACACGGTGTTAAAGTGGGTATGCCAGTGGTTACAAATGCTGGTCTAGTGGGTAGGGTTATTGAGGTTTCTTCTAACTCCTCTAAAGTAAAGCTTATTATAAGTCCTGACAGTGCAGTAACTGGTTTTGTGCAAAGGACCAGGGATATTGGTCTTGTAAGGATTAGTCAAGAAGACCCACAATTTTTAGAAATAGCTAGGCTCGCTTATAATGCCGATGTTAGGGTGGGGGACATTATTCTTACATCAAACCTGACAGGTATATTCCCCAAAGGACTTGTCATAGGTGAGGTTGTTCAAATAAACAAATCTAATCTGGAAATTACAGCAGTTGTTAAACCAAGCGTAGATTTCGAAAGGTTAGAAGAAGTTTTAGTTATAACCCATTATGAAATTATAGAATACGATGAAGAGTTTTTTGAGGGAGAGGAATAACATGGGTGGTATCATTTCCGCTGTGTTAATATTAGTTTTTGTTTCAGCCCAAAGTAGCTTATTTAACATAGTTACTTTAGATGGTGCAGTACCAGACATAGCTTTGGTGTTTATTGTATTACTTTCACTAAGACAACCTAAATACCAAACATATTTTTTAGCTTTGTGGGCAGGACTTTTGCAGGATATTCTATTTTATCCTGCCATTGGTATTTCCGTGGCGGCAAAGCTTTTGGTATCTTTTTTGATAATCAATTATGGGAAACCATTTTTTAAAGGTAACATCTACTACGCACTATTGATGTTATTTTTCTCTGTTTTTGTCCACGAAACCACTAAATATGTGTTTTTATTAATGTTCAATTATTTAGATAATACAATAATGTGGTATATGCAATTTAAACTTGCGCCTTTATTAATCTACAATTTGTTAATTCTTCTAATATTATATAAACCAATAAATAAATTTTTGCTTAATCAAAACTTTTATGAAATATAGGGGAGGGGGATGTTAATGGCTCAACCAAAAAAGATGAGGTTAAATGGGGTTATGTTTTTGTCAGTTGTAATTATAGGTATACTTATTATAAGGCTGGCATTTTTACAGGTTATTCAAGGGGATCATCATCAGACCCTAGCCCAAAGCAATTATGAGAGAAATAGAATTCTTCATGCTCCCAGGGGGATGATGTTAGATACCAACGGAAAGATAATTGCTAGAAACGAGTATAGGTATGAAGTGGGCATTTTAACTAATCCTCGCTCCAACTGGATTGAAGCCTTTGAGTTTTTAGCTGACTTTTTCCAATGGGAAGATGAGGAAAGAGAAGATGGGACACTAAGCTTAAAGGAACGTAAATTAAGGCAAGCTAGGGGCAATAGAAGGTATTTTGAGCCTGTGGTTTTACAAAGTAATGTTACATTTGAACAAATGCTAAGATTAGAGGAAATGAAGTTTTTGTACCCAATGATAGACATAACCCCAAGGCCTGTAAGGCACTATGAAGAAAGTACTTTTTTTGCACATCTTCTAGGTGTTAACTGGGATGGAAGTCCAAGAATCAGCACAGTTGAACAACAATGGAATGAGTTTTTAACAGGTCAGAATGGATATATTCGTTACATGGTTGATGTTAGGGGCGTTCCCATTGAAACTTTAGGCCAAGAACAGGCAATACCTGGAAACAATCTTATTTTAACAATTGATTCAGATTTACAAAAACATACAGAAAAAGCTTTAGCTGAATGGATTCATATAAATCAGCAAGCCCAAATTCGTCTAGGTAATACTCCAGGGCGACATGGTGCCGCTGTGGTATTAGATGTTAGAAACGGTGATGTTTTATCCATGGTAAGTTACCCTACCATAGATACAAAGTTGATGAATTCACATCTCATTGTCGAACATTTTAATGAAATAGACCGACAGCTAAATGCCCATTTAAGGCCAAACCAAAGACAACCTCAAAGTAATTATCATGTATTTTGGCCACTGTGGCCCAGAGGTGTTGGTTCAACAATCAAAATTTTAACAAGTATAATGGCTTTGGAAGAAGGTGTTATTACACCTAACCAGAGATATAATGATACTGGATCTTATATAGGAAGAGATAGAGGGGTTAGACCAGTAACCAACTTTGATAATAGAGTATGGGGAAGTGTTAATTTAAAGGAAGCATTTGCAGTGTCATTAAACACTTATTTTGCTTATATGATTGACAGTTTAGCACCAACATCAAGGGAAAGAGTGGATATTATTTTACAATATAAATAACCCAATAAAATTATTAGTTGACGGAATTTTTACGCCGATAATTCCACATAGATGCGTTTGTTGATTTTCCCCTTGCTTTTGTAATCTGTGATTCGTATGGGGCCGACCTCGCT
>CAYYRM010000234.1:0-3963 GCA_964474005.1 uncultured Eubacteriales bacterium | reverse complement strand
ATGTTTAGTCTTTTAAGCTCTTATCCTATTTATCCATGGCTATGTTTAATCTTTATGGTCTTACCTGCTTATCCGTGAAAAACTAAAGCAACCAAGCACTTAATATAAGTGCTTGGTTGCGTCTTCGAAGTCTATTATTGGGTGTAGTGCTGCGTTTATTCCTCCAGCGATAATTTCACTGATATCTAGGATTAACCTATCAACTTCTTTAGGTGTAATTATAAGGGAGCCCAATTGGTCACTTAAAACTTCACCTATCAGTTGTTGCTTTTCATGTCTATCCAGGCCCTTAAGAACATTGTAAAACTGTGCTCCTTCATTTGTTACCCTTATTAGTGTATCAATGACCATGTCCATGGTATCATTGGTTAAAGTTACCGCATCTACCACCGTGGGTACTCCTATGGCAATTACTGGTACACCTAAAATCTCTTGGGTAATACCTTTGCGTTTGTTACCCACACCACTACCTGGGTGGATTCCCGTGTCAGCCATCTGAATTGTTGTATTTAGTCTTGTGACATTACGGGCAGCTAATGCATCAACTGCAATGACAATATCTGGTTTCACCTTATCAACTAAAGATTCAATTATCTCAGATGTTTCTATACCTGTGATTCCCAATACCCCTGGTGCAATGGCACAAACAGATGCATAGTCATCATCATTTATATCCTCTGGCATCATTTCCTTTAAATGCCTAGTTATTAAAAGATTTTCAACAACTTTAGGTCCTAGGGCATCAGGTGTCACATTCCAATTACCTAAACCCACGATCAAAATAAGGCTATCTTTTTTAGGTTTGGTTTTATGCAAAAGTTTATTTAACTCTTTGGCAAATACCTGACTTACTTGTTCTTCTAGTGCTGAATTTTTTTGCCTTAAGGAGGGTATCTCTAGGGTAATATAATTACCCATTTCTTTACCCATCTGTTCCGCTGCATCTTCAGTATTAATTTTAACCCTTTTAACCTTTATATTCTGATAATCAATATCCTCTACATCTACACCCTCTACAGCTGTTTGTTCAGTACTTTGAGTTAGATATTCGTGGGCTTCAATTGCTAAATCAGTTCTAATCTGATTATTCAACATATCACCCCGTTATCTTAATTCGGTAGGAACAACAGCGTCGATTAATCCAATAACAAAAGCTGCTAATAAAGCTCCAAAAATACTTACTTGAAGCTGAGGAACGATGAATTGGGCTAAATATATAACCACAGCTGATGTAATAAATCCTACAATACCTCTGTTTTGAGGAGATACTTTTTTACCAAACAGGCTTTCTGCGATATAACCTAATACCGCAATAACCACTGCAGCAAGCAATGCACCTGTAAATCCTAAAGCTCCAAAGCCTGGCAAAAAGAACCCTATTAACATCAAAACAAGCGCTGACACTATAAATCTTACTATTAAACCTATCATTTATTTAACCTCCTTGAAATTTTTATATGTTACTATATAATTAATTTTGCCAAGACTTATCCAAGATATACATTTAAGCTATTTACGTCTTATTTTTAAGTTTTTTATACTTTTTTTTATAAAAAAATAAAGATATATTCTTTAATTCTTGCTTTTTTTCTTCTAGCATGATAAAATATTTTTGTTAAATTGGTCGTTCTTTTGTCTATGAAGGAGGTGACTTTAGTGCCTAATATTAAATCAGCAAAAAAGCGTGTTAAAATCATTGCTACCAAAACAGCCCGTAATAATAGTATTAAATCATATGTAAAAACTATGATTAAGAAGTATGAAAATGCTATTGCAGCTGGCGACAAGGAAGTAGCTTCTACTCAGTTGGTTCAAGCTATCACTGCAATTGATAAAGCTGTAACTAAAGGTGTTTTACACAAAAATACCGCTGCTCGTAAGAAGTCTAGACTAGCTAAAAAATTACAAGCTATAGCTTAGTTTAACCTATAGATACTTAGCTTATCTTGGTTACAAATCAAAAGGACATCCTAAGGATGCCCTTTTTTGCGTTTTATTAAAGATTATAAATAGTGAAGCTTTGTGATTAACAACTCTAACCCATTTTCATAACCTAAAACCCCTGTTTTTATTTTTAATTCATACTCAGCTGCAAGTTCAAGGGATTTCTCTATGGTGGTGCGACTAAAATTGTCACATTGTTTTAAAAGTTGGGTTTGTGCATAGGGTTTAGATACTCCAATTAAATCACCTAATTGTTTTGTGGTATAACCTTTGTGCCTTAGACTTATTGCTTTTGAGATATTTCTTAATTGTTTGATAATCATATACATAATAATCATAGCTGGTTCACCATTATGAAGCATTATCTTCAGTGTATTAAGGGACGAGGTTAAATTTTTAAAGGCAATGCCGTCAATTAATTTGAAAATATTATCGTTGTCTGCAAATGAGCATATGACTAAATCCTCTTGTTGAATGGATGGTTTTTCACCCACATAGGCCAGTAACTTATTCAACTCATTTTCTACTAAATATAAATCATTTGGCAAATTATTAGCCATGTAGTCAACTAAGTGGGATGACATTTTTTTATTATTATCTGATACAAACTTATTAATAATTTTCTTTATTTCATAGGCATTGACCTTTTGAAATTCAACTGTTTTTCCATTATTACTTATGGCTTTAAAAAGCTTTTTCCTTTTATCAACCTTTTCCCCTTCTACTATTATAATTACCGTGGTGTCATTATCTAAAAACTCTTTGGATAAATACCTTTCCAAAAATTCCACTATTTCCTCATCTTTTTTAGTTTGTTTTGGTTTAAATAGATCACAATTTTTAAATAGCACCACCCTTTTATCTGCCATAAAAGGTAAGGTTTGCAAGGAAGCTAAATATCGATTGTAAATATCGTCACCAGTTAAGATGTCTAAGTTATAATCACGCATTTCATTTTGATTATCAAAGACCTTATCAATTATTCCTTTGACTAACTTATCAATATAATAGTTTTCACTGCCAAAAATAAGATATAAATTGTCAACATCCGTTGTTAAAATCTTTTCTATATCTGTGTTCATGTTTTTTATCACCTCACATAATTTTTAACTTTAAAAGTTCCATTTCTATAAATTCTAATGGCTACCATTCCATTTTCATTAGTGATATGTACATTGATATTTAGTTCTTCCAACCTATTTATTACATCTAAAGAAGGATGTCCATAATTATTTCGACCCACTGATATTATAGCATGTTTAGGTAGAACTTGGTTAATAAAATCATCTGAGGATGATGTACTGCTTCCATGATGTGATACCTTTAATACATCTGCCTTTAGGCCTTTGTTTATAAGTATAAGTTCAGCTTCTTTTTCAATATCCCCAGTAAAAAGGCCTTTAAAGCCATTATAATCAAGTAAAGTAACCAAGGATATATTGTTTGCAACTGAATCATTTGGGGCATAACCTTTTGGGGGATGCATAAAGTTTAAATCCAGTTTCCTTATTTTTAATGTATTGCCCTCTTTTACTGGGATAATTTCCCTATTGTCTCCCACTTGGTTTAAGATGTTGGTAAATGTTGCTGTATACATTGCCTCAGAGTCTGGAATCAATATTGTACCAACATTAAAATTGTTAATAATAACTGGCAAATTCCCTATATGATCATAATGGGGATGTGTTAAAATAATATATTCTATATCTTTAACTCCAAAAAACCTTAAATTTGGAACAACCACATTTTCTCCAATATTCGACCCCATGATACCACCGGTATCTATCATAATGTTCTTACCATTGTACTGAATTAATATACAGTCACCCTGTCCTACATCTAGGACGTATATCTTTAATTCAGGGGTTATACCTTTAATCAACAAGAAGCTTATTATGGTTACAGATATTAACGCAACAACTCTCTTTTTATTCAATTTTCCATACGTGGTTATAATCAAGACTGCTAATAAGACTATTACAAGGGTGTAATAGTTTAAATGTAACCAATATTGCGCTA
>CAYYRM010000233.1:0-4005 GCA_964474005.1 uncultured Eubacteriales bacterium | reverse complement strand
TATTGAATATTAAGTATATAATCAGCATTATGTACATATGCATACCTGGAAAGAGTTAAAAATATTTTGCGAAAGAGAAGTTTGGGAGATTTATAATTTAATAAAACTAAATAAAAAAAGTATTAAGAGCCAATGCCCTTAATACTTTTTTATTTACAAAAATTTATGGCTATCATGGTATATATCAAAGTGGAAACAAAAATCTGGTCTACCCTTAGCTCTTCATCATCGGAATGTGCTGTTTCTAAATCCCCTGGACCAAAGACAATGGTGGGTATTTTACCATAGCTACTTAAAAGTCCCCCATCGGACCAAGCAGTAAAGCAAGAAATCACAGGGGTTTTTGCGTAAAGTGTTCTTGTGGTATCTGAAACTATATCAATCAAAGGATGTTCAGTATCTGTTTCCATGGCTTCGTGGACATATCCTTCCTTCATAACCCCACCATCAATTACTTTGAAAGTGCATCTGAAGTCTTCATCTTCTTCCTTAAGTTCATCTATTATGTCTTGAAACTCTTTTAGAATATCATCATACTTAACCCCAGGGACCCACCTGGTATCGAGTTTTAAAATACATTTGTCAGCCACTGTACATGGTTGAGTTCCTCCAGTGATGGTTCCATAGTTTAATGTGGAATGCCCCAATATAGGGTGAGTTTGCTTTCTAATTTTGGGAACATGTACTTCCTCTAACCTTTGGATGAACTTAGCAGCCTTGGCAATGGCATTTATCCCTTCCCCTTGTTTCCCACTATGCACTGCCTTTCCCTCAAAGTGAAATTCAAAGGACTCTAATCCCCTATGGCAAACGCAGATATCAAGGTTTGAAGGCTCACCCACTATGGCTGCATCCACATTTATTCCTTTTTCAATTAAGTCTATGGTTCCCAGGCTGGTTTCTTCTTCATCTATAACACCAGCAAAGACGACATCTCCCATTAACTCAATATTTGCCCTCTTAAGGGCAATCAAACTAAAAATCATACAGGCCAAGGGCCCTTTCATATCTAAAACACCACGACCTTTTAGTTTGTCACCTACACGCTTTACTTCAAAAGGGTTTTCCATATCAAAGGGAGGAACTGTGTCAGTGTGGCCAGTTAATAATAATGACTTGCCCTTTCCATTGCCTTTTAATTTGGCAATCACATTGTACCTTTCATCTTGTACATGTACAAGCGATGATTGTATTCCTTCTTTTTTAAATGTTTCATGGATAAATTCTGCTATTTCCTTCTCTTGTTTCTCTAAACCACTATGGCTACGGATACTTACAAGTTTAGTAATATATCCTATTATTTCTTCCTCGCTTATTACATCTTTTAGTCTTTCTGTATCCATACATACTCTCCTTTCCATAGCCTCAATAAATAACCCTATTATTTACTGACTTCATAAGGCCAATCAAGAATTCCTCCAAGATCATATACATTCTTATATCCCATGTTTATCAAGGCCTTTGCGGCATTTCTGCTTCTAACCCCTGATCTACAGTAAATTATTACTTCCTTATCTTTATTAGGAACTACCTCTTCTATCTTATGCAAATGATCAAGGGGTAATAACAGGCTATTGGGTATTCTCCAAGTCTCATATTCCTCTTGGGTTCTCACATCTAACAATACTATACTGTTACTTTGAAGCTTTTCCTTAGCTTCTTGAGGAGTAATCTTTTGATACCTATTGTTTGAGCCTGAAAAAAACATAAAAATCCCCCTATCCATGTTAGTAGTCTGAAGCTGTAAATCCTATTATTATCCCATAATTCATGTTATTCCTAATGTTAATAATTGCTATTAATTTAATATTAACACAAACCCTCAATAACACAAAAATCCCCACCATTTGAGATTAGTGGGGTATAGTTTTAGAGTTTATTTTTCTTTTATGGTCTTTACAATCCAGCCAGTACAAAAGCAGATAATTCCAGAAAGAATGTTAATATCTAAGTAAATTGCAGATGTAGAATCATTGCCATATCCCCCTATGATGAAAATTAAGAGATAAGATACTAACAAACCAATTCAATCACTTAATATAGGTAAATGCACATATTTTTTCATATTATCACCTACTTAATTATGGGATTGGGATTGGAATCCTCTACAAGCTTCTACAAAAACTATTCTAGATACTTGTGATAAAGAATCTTTTGTAAATAAACAAATCCAACTACTGTAAGTAGAAACATAGAAGTTGTTAGAATAAAATGACCAAATGGCCAACCGAAAAATACATAGTGAAAAGTATTTTTCTGATTAAGAAATATTTCATAAACTTCATTGTAAAGAAACATAGACTGTGTAATACCTAAAGTAACCAACGGTATAACAAAACTTAGAATTACACTCAGTCTTAACCTATTAGTAATATCTGATTTACTATTAATCAAATGATCATTATTTACTACCAAAGTCCCCCAGTCACTCTCAACTTTTGAGTAATAATATCTCGTTATAACCAGATTAAATATAAAATTAATAATAGTTAGCATATCAACACCCCTTAATTTAGTTTCTCCTAACTCTAGACTCTATTTTTATAATAGGATGATCTTGACCATTCACTAATAAGAGTTCTATTTTAAGAATAAATATAAAACATATAGCAAATTGATTGTTTGTCACTACTGCTTTGTTAAAATATAACATAATTCTGAATTAAATAAAAGATACATTAATGTACTACCATTTCCCAATGCCCTAACTCACTTTTTTCTCGTATGGAATTTCCTATTTTTCTTACAGATTTAAATAATCAATTCAATCTCGTTATACAAGAGGGTATGCTTAGAATCAAGCTTGATATCCTGATGAAAATGTCCGAAGTACCAATGTTTATATGTAAGTTTACTATTTAATTGCTCCATAAATTTATTCAAGGGATCCTTATTGTCATACAAAAACATATGCTTACTTACTAAAGATAAAGGTCCAGTATGTGTTATAACATAATCAACGGTCCAATTATGTGCATCCAAAATGTCCATTGCAGTTTCTAACTCTTTTTTGGATGGAACTTCCTCTTCCCACCATGATTTGTTCTTGATTCTATACATACGGTCAACGGATTTTGCCCCACCCATGGTAAAAAACTTCTTACCACTAATATTAAAGACCTGCCCACGCATCAGGTGAATAATGCTATCACCGATAAAGTGAACTTTACCTCCATTCCACATACCAGTATCAAATTTATTAAGTAGGTTAAAGTTTTCATGGTTTCCATCTACGAATAGGGTGGTGAACTTCCTTTCATTTAGCCATTTACGCCAAAACATCTCCTCTGATCCATTATCCCAAACTCCCCCAAAATCCCCACATATTATTAGATAATCATCTTTTGTTAAATTTACCTGTTCAGGGAAGTTTGTTGTATTAATTTTATTTATTTCCAAGGGAATATGGGTATCTGAAGTAACATAAATCATCTCCACACCTCCTGTTTAAATGACTATGAGTAGGTGAAATCACCTACTCATAGAAAAGGTTTTGGCTGACGAGGCTATAAAAACTACTGTACCTTAGGTTCAAGTGTTATGTGTAAGTTGTTATAGATGTAAATTGTTAGGTGTTAAGTGTTAGGTGTTAGGTGTCTAACCATCACTTTTCCTTAACTTTCATCTATAAAACTACCCAAAGGTAGTAGTTAGCTTATTATCGAGGCTTTCCCCTCTATCCATATCACACCTCATATGGAAGAGCTCGCCCACACTCAGCCAAAACCAAAATTAGAACAGTTTAATCTTCTAGGACGATACCATCAACTTCAACCATGGTATTATAGTTAGCCTGATTTATGGCAACTTCAAGCTTTGTAATAAGCTTTTCGTTTTTCTTTGCCAAATCTCTAAATTCAGCAGTGTTATATGTGGGTTTTGTAATCTCTTCATAGGATTTATCAATATTGGAGGATGACCCATATAACCTCAGGGGGTCAACCAATTGAGATGTAATTTTTTGTTCCCCCATCCACTTTATATGGGATAGGCTTTCTCGATATT
>CAYYRM010000232.1:0-4025 GCA_964474005.1 uncultured Eubacteriales bacterium | reverse complement strand
GCATTGTGGTTTTTATAGCTTACTTTTTAATTTCACTTCTTTTTGTGGATTTTAATGTAGAATTTAATTATATTTATATATCAATGTTTCTTATATTAATTTTAGCTTTATATATAACTAAAGTACTACTACCAATAAAGATAAAACTGAAAATTAATATTTTTATCCAAAAAATAAGTAAAAACCTTCTTTTGTTTAAAAATAATAAAAAGTTAATGTTATATTTACTGATAAATAATTTAATGGTTTGGCTAGGTTATCCATTGAAATTTTATATAATCTGTATAGCCTTTGAAGTAAATTTATCATTTTTATTGGTTTCAGCTATAATTTTTATTACCTACGGTGTTAGTATGCTACCCACCACCCCTGGAAGCGTTGGTACCTATGAAGGGGTTATGACACTTTTATTAACTTTAAATGAAGTTCCTTTTGAACAGGCATTCATGATATCAGTTATTACTAGATTTTTTACTTTCTGGATCGTGGTGATTATAAGTGGAATTTATCTATTTATTAAAAGGGTATTTTCAAATTCTTTTTCCCCAAAAACTCTCCAATAAATTATTGGAGAGTTCTGTTATTTCCCCGACGTATCGAGAATCTAAATTAAAATCATGGAAAAGATACTCCAAATTTTCAAAAAAAGTAATAAGTATTATTTGAATCTCTTTTAAATCGTAATTTTCTTTAGATAATAGGAAAAATCCTGTATTACACATTGTGGGGGTAATTTTAAAATTATAATTTTCATCTTTTGACCACTTATTAAATAACCACTTTATAATTTCAAGGGTTTCCTTACAGATGGGTTTTTCACCATTTAATAGCTTTACCTTATGTAATGATATTTTCTTTCCTTTTTTGTTTTCCTTTTGATAAATCAATTTAATTATTGGCAATGAAAAGGCTGTTTTATCTAGTCTAAATCCATGAATACTCAATATTTATCACCCCTATTTAGTTTAAAAGCCCAGCCTAATGTTAAACAACATTAGGTATTGGGCTTTTTTCTTAAAATTTAGTGTTTATATTCATTATCTGCTTTTCTATTGGTGTTCATTCCTTGACCAGTTATTACCCTTCTAGAAAGGCCTCGGACCAATGAATCATCCTCCAATACACTGTAAAGATGGTAAGCTAAATCCTCCCTGTCCACCAATACTTCCTCTAATACTTGAACTGTACCAAAATCTTTAAGCTGGTGAGCTCTATCTATCTGCCTTCTTATCATTTCTTGTATCTTCATTTCATGCTCTAAATCGTTTCTTAACATATCCCTCATGGAATATCTGCCCTCAGCCTCATGTTTAACGTATGATAATTGATGCTGTGTCACAGGATGGCCTGTGGGAATACCACCTAGTCTAGCTATTCTCTCACCAATTTTGTCGATGTGTTCCATGGTTTTTTCTACATGTTCATCCAATAAATGATGCAAGGAAACAAAGGATTCTGGACCTTCAGTTAACCAATGGTGTTTGTTATATTGGTGCAAGGAAACATGTAAAGCACAATTGTGTTCATCTAATAATTTTGCCATTTCCATCCTTATTCCATGGTGTAGGTTGATTCCAGCCCCTTTCACTGTTTGAGGTTCTTGTCTTTTCAACATATAATGGTCTGGTTGCATTCCCTGTAGGTTTTGGTTTTGCCGATTATAATTTTGTTGATAATTATGCTGATGCTGGTTGTACTGAGAATTGTTTTGATTATTGTGATTCATTCTATTATTATAGTGGTCCATTTAACAACCTCCTTTTTTTGATTACGTTTTATTTTATGTAGTATTTTATGAACATACACTGTTAATTAAAGGGTAGAATAAACATATAAAATATCTGCGAGGTAAAGAAAATGTTTAAATCAGTTAAAGAAATTTCTCTTTTAGCTCCATTCATTTATTCCACTTTTCCCCAAGTTAAGAAAAATTTAAAAGAATATAGTGGATACCTATCCCAATCCACAAATCCAGAATTAAAAAACCAAGCAATGGCTAGTCTTAAATTTAAACAGTTTCACTGTTTAGGCGGGAGTGTTTATGGTGTAGGTTGTAACAGAATATTGCCCTTTATTACTTCATTTCAAACCATAAGCGACTACCTAGATAATCTTTGCGATAGAGCTGAAATAATAGATGAAGAAGGATTTCGTTTACTCCACAAATCAATGATTGATTCTTTGTCACCCACTGCCTTTACCCCCGACTATTATATGGACTATCCCCTAAAGGGTGATGGTGGATATTTAGTTCATTTGGTGGAAAATTGTCAACATTGTATAGAAACGTTGCCATCTTACCACAAAGTACGTCAATACACCCTTAAATTAACAGAGTTGTATCGGGATTTACAGGTATATAAACATTTAGATTCATACACTCGAGAAGAAAAATTAACTGATTGGGCTAAGTCCCATGAAAATTTAGCTCCAGAACTTTACTGGTGGGAGTTTGCAGCAGCCACAGGTTCTACCCTTCCTATTTTTGCTCTAGTTAGACTTGCCAGTAAAAAAAATCTACAAACAAGTGACGTACTAGCTACATTCAATGGGTATTTTCCTTATATCTCTGGATTACACATATTATTGGACTACATCATTGACCAACAGGAAGATAAATTAGGAGGGGATTTAAATTTTATAAATTATTATCACAGCCTTGAACAAACTCAACAACGACTTTTGATGTTCGTAAAAAAAAGTTTGGATAAAGCCGGTTCTTTGCCAAACCCTTCTTTTCATGAAACCATTGTAAAAGGCCTATTGGCAATGTATTTATCAGACCCTAAGGTCAAAGAAAATAGCTTACATGAACTTTCCTTAGATTTACTGAACTTAGCGGGAACAGATGCTAAACTGATGTATAATATATGCATAAAGTTAAGAAAAAAAGGAACCCTAAAATAACACAAGCCCTCTATCCTGAATTTTAATGGGATAAGGGCTTATTTATAATTTTTTTGATTTTAATAGTTACATTGTTACTTGTTTCTCTTTATAATTAGTTCCACTAAAATTTTTAATCTATCTTTTCCTTGGAAGTCCCTTACCTTTTCTAAAAAATTGAGACAGTTTTCAACATGTTTTTGGGCTTTAGAAGAAACCGAATTAATAATCTCTTTACTTTGCAATTCATTGTAAATATAATCTAAGTTCTCTTGGGTAAATCTTCTTTCATGTATGATTTCCGACACTAATCCTCCATATGAATTTCCATTTAGTAAAAGAATAAGGGGTAGGGTTATATTACCTTCCTTAAGATCTTTAAATATTGGTTTTCCTGTGATCTCCGAAGTGCCTTTGATATCCAATAAATCATCTGTTATTTGAAAAGCGTATCCCAATTCTAAACCAAAGCTATGTAACGCACTTACTTCATGTTCATCCATGTTACTAAGGATCGCCCCTGCCTGACAACAGGCCCCTATTAGTACCCCTGTTTTCCCTCGGATTTCTGAATAATACTGTTCTATGGTTTTATCTGGGTTATATTGATTTTTCAACTGTTCTAGCTCCCCAACACTCATTAGACTTATGGCATTAGTATATAATCTTAATAGATTTAGGTGCTGGTATTGGCTTAGAATCTCAAATGCCTTTGCAAATAAAAAATCCCCTACCAGTACAGCTACACTATTATTCCATTTGCTGTTAATTGTTTTAATTCCCCTTCTAAGGTGTGAATCATCAACTATATCATCGTGGACCAAGGAAGCAGTATGTATTAACTCGGAAGCCGCAGCAACTTTTACGGAATTCTCCATTGAGCCATTATGTAGTGATGTCAACAATACCAGTAATGGTCTTAAACGTTTCCCTCCCCTGCTGATTAGGTACTGTGTCAAATGATTTGAATAAGTACTATCACTGGTTGAAATGTTTAAAAGTTCCTTTTGAACCTGCTCCAAAGCCACTTCAACAGCTTCTTTTTCTTTAAAATTTAAAATAGTTTCCTGCACTTTATTCCCGCCTTTAAATTTCATCGTTTAAAATTATCTTTTAGTATATTATTGGTCTATTTTCAG
>CAYYRM010000231.1:0-4074 GCA_964474005.1 uncultured Eubacteriales bacterium | reverse complement strand
GTTAGGGGATTAGCTAGGATTTTTGAAGCGACTATTCAATATGAGTTCGAAGATGGACATTTTATTTTGGAAGAAGGTTTTGTCACTGCAAGTGAAGGGGCACCAGCCTGGGGGGAGTTTGAGATAGTAATAGATATCAGTGAACTACCAAGTGGTACAGCTAGAGTGATATTATATGAAGAAAGTGCTAAAGATGGGTCTAGATTACATGAAATTCATATCCCTGTAATTATCGGAGAATAAACTATGAAGCGCCTCAGGGCGCTTTTTTTTAATTGTTTGTAGAGGGTAACAAAAATGTTACAATACGTAAATTCTGATGATACAAAAGGTGTGTAATATATAAAATAAGCTAGAAGATAAGATATACGTTCTAACTTACTTAAAAAATCTAAAGGAGGAATCATTTATGAAAAAGAAAATTTATGTGCTAAGTGTTATTATGTTAGCTAGCTTGATTGTTTTAGCTGCGTGTGGAAGTGAAAATGCAAAACCTGGGGACTACAATGGAATAGGGGGAGAGATAAATAACTCTGTAGAAAAACCAGACGAAGAGAACACAAATAATCAAGATAACTCAGAGGAAACATCTAATAAGGAATTTATACTTCAAAACGATGCTTTTAAAATCTATGAACCAGAGGTAGACCAGATACAAAACCGTCTAATTGTAAGGGGATTAGCTAGAGTTTTCGAAGCGACTATCCAATATGAGTTTGAAGATGGACATTATCTTTTTGAAGAAGGTTTTGTAACAGCAAAGGAAGGAGCACCAAGCTGGGGAGAGTTTGAAGTAGTGATTGAACTAGAGGAGTTTAAGGTGGCTAACAATACAGGGATAGGAAGAGTGATATTGTTTGAAGAAAGTGCCAAAGATGGCTCTAGGCTCCATGAAATACACGTACCAATTAACATTGGTAAATAAGGATTACTAAAATTTTTCATGTGTGAGGAATTTTAGTGAGCAGTGGAAGGTTGAGAGTGCTGTCTAAGTGGTGGCGACAAGAGACCATGGCTATGGTAGTGCAGAAATAGTAAGTAAAATAAAGAACACCTTTTCATTGGGAAAGGGTGTTCTTTATTTTATGAGGATAACTTTTTAGATGCTTTAAATTCTTGACCGAATTTGCTCAAATATAAATTTTCTACATTGGGATGGGAAATTCCTTTTATGTTCAATTTCATATTAAATATTCTTGCCATAGATTAAGGGACAATACCCAATTGTTGATTGTTTGAGTGTTGTCCCTTAATCTGATTTTGAATTTAAAGTATTATCTTCATTAAAGTGGTTTTACCTGCATTAGCATTACCAGTGCCTGCTTTAATGGATTTCACCATACCCATATTTGTCACCAGTATGGGTGTTTCTATACTTTTGGCATTTTGTTTTAGGTAGTCTAGGTCAATGGACAATAATTTTTGTCCTTGCTTCACTTTGTCGCCGACCTTTATATAAGATTGAAACCCTTTACCCTTAAGTTCCACTGTATCTATTCCTACATGGATCAGGAGTTCTATACCATATTCAAGTTGTATACCTATGGCATGCATAGTTGATGAGATTTGGACTATTTCCCCATCAGCTGGAGCCACCAGTGTGCCTGATGTTGGGATTATGGCACATCCATCCCCAACGATTTTTCCAGCAAATACTGGATCAGATACTTTGGTTATTTCTATGATTTCCCCTGATAAGGGAGCTTTTAATTCTATTTTTTTAGCCAATAGATTTTTGAACATATTTTCACCCCTGAACTTTATAGATCTAGAAAAAGGGGCATAGGCATAACCCATGCCCTTTAGATATTATAGTTGTCTTTTGATGGCGTCTGCCAGGATTTCTGCCTTTGTTCCCACTATAACTTGAATGTTATTTTTGGAAACACGCATAACCCCTGCTGCACCAATTTTTTTAAGCTCTGGATCCTTTACTAAGGAATTGTCTTTAATCACAAGCCTTAGTCTAGTTATACAAGAGTCTATTTCTTGTAGATTACCTTTACCACCTAAGGCTTCGATGTATGCTGTGGCAGCTGCATCGATTCCCATGCTTTCTATTTTTTGGTCACCTTCAACGTTTTCATCAAGGATACGACCTGGAGTGGATAGGTTGAACTTATTGATGGCGAATAGGAAGATGAAGTAATAGATAGCACCAAATGCTAAACCAACTGGGATTATCAAAATTGGGTTAGTGGCTAGGTTATAGTTTATGATATAGTCGATTAACCCTGCTGAGAAACCAAAACCATGTAAAATACCTAAGGCGTTACTTATTACCAAGGATATTCCTGTCAGTACAGCATGAATTGCATATAGGGCAGGAGCCAAGAACACAAAGGCAAACTCGATGGGTTCAGTGATTCCTGTTAAGAATGAAGTGAAAGCCACTGAGAAAAGCATACCACCCACTATGGCTTTTTGGTCTTTGTGAGCAGTTTTGTACATGGCTAAAGCTGCAGCTGGTAAACCAAACATCATAACTGGGAAGAAACCAGCCATAAACACTCCTGCAGTGCTGTCACCAGCTAAGAATCTGAATAAATCCCCATTTATTACTTCACCAGCTGAATTTACAAAGCTACCATGGGTAAACCAGAAAATAGAGTTAAGAACATGATGTAGTCCTGTTGGAATTAGTAATCTGTTTAAGAATCCGTAGGAGAATTGACCAAATGCTCCAGAGGCAATAACTGCGTTACCAAAAGCATCTAGACCTTGTTGTACATAGGGCCAGAACAAACCAAAGGCTAAACCGATAAAGATGGAAACCACACTTGTAATGATTGGTACAAATCTCTTACCACCAAAGAAACCTAGGAAATCTGGAAGTTGGATGTTGTGGTATTTGTTGTATAAAGCACCTGCCACAATACCCATTATGATACCAGCAAAAACACCTGTTTTAATGTCTGGATCAATAACAGTGTAAACATTTACACAGACGAAATAACCGATGGCACCAGCCAATGCAGCTGCTCCATCGTTGTTCTTTGCTAATCCAAATGCAATACCAATAGCAAAAATAAGTGCCATATTAGCAAAGACTGCATCTCCAGCAGCTAGGATAATTTCTGCAAACTTACCTTCGATACCAGGGACTCCAGCTCCTAATCTTAAAAGTAGGGCTGCCACTGGAAGTACAGCGATGGGAGTCATTAGAGCTCTACCAACCTTTTGAAGCTTACCAAACAGATTGTTCATAAGTGAAACCTCCTTTATTTTGTTACACTGCCTATAAATTTTGGCAGTGTCTTTATATAGACCCGTTATAGGGTTTATATACATTAAAAAAGCATGAGTAAATTTAGCCTTGGTTGGCTTAATTTAGCTCACGCCTGATTTAACAGTAACACGCTAAGATTTTATTTTGTTTTTAGTCTTTGGATATGGATGGTGATAAACCCGATCTCACTTTCAGGAACTGCTGAGTTTAAGTTATCTTCAATATGCTTTGCCACCTTTTCTCCTATGGCAAAAGAGTTTCTAAATTTGGATTTGATGTCATCTAGTAGTAGGTTTTCTATATGTTTATTCTCTTCAAGTCTATTTAGAACAGCCTTAATGTGGTTTATAAGTCTAATGTAGGTAAAATCACTGGTATCTAGGGTGATGGATAGTTCTTTTTGTATGATGTCTGTGATTTCTTTAATTAGTCTTGTGGATTTTATGGTTTCCTTAACCTTTTTATTTTCCCTGGCTGACTGTAGGTGTAGTGCGATAAAACCAACCTCTGACTCACAAATGGTAACCCCTAGGGCATTTTTTATCAGCTCCACTGCCATAAGCCCTATGTTATACTCGTCTTGGTACAGTGCTTTTATTTCATGGAAAAAGGGATTGTGGATTTCTACACCCATTTTTATCCTCTCAATGGCAAAGCCTATGTGGTCAGTGAGTAGTATATGTACATGGGGGTTTAATGGACCTAAGGATTGTTCAGCCTTTGAGATTATCTCTTCACTTATGGCGATAACCCTAGGGTCAATATTGTTTAACATTTGGAGATAGTCCCCTTTGGTTTCCTTGTTGTACGCAATATATGATTTTTCCAGCTTGTCATTTGGGATG
>CAYYRM010000230.1:0-4080 GCA_964474005.1 uncultured Eubacteriales bacterium | reverse complement strand
AAAAGAACATCCATTTGCCCATAGGACTATCCATAGGCTATGCCGTAAAGAAAAATACCAATGAAACATATACAGACCTCTTTAGCAGGGCAGATAAAATGTCATATAAAAATAAAGAAGAAAGACTTGGGTTAACTAGAATAAAAATAGGTGAATTAAAAAAAGAGGATTTATAACACCCCCATAAAAATGAATAATGATACGTATTATTTAACAAGAGAATTTTAATTGGAGGGATATAAATGAAAAAGAAGATTTTTACACTGGTTGTGATTTTCATGTTTGCATTAAATGCAGTGGCTTTTGCTAGTCCAATTATAACTGAGGTAGATGATGAAGAAGTTGAGACGGGATTAGAGGATATCGAAATTCCAGAAACCATCGATCTAGGTGAAGATGAAATGATTGATGAGCTCATAACACCGGATTCAGATATTTACTCCATTAAAAGATTTTTTGAAGAGATTCAAGGTTATTTTTTCACCTTAGACTCCCAAAAATTAGAGTACTATATTAATTTAGCGGAAAAACGTTTGGATGAAATGGAAGCTTTTAATAACGATGAGGAAAAGATGGAATACATAGAGGGTTTGATAGAAGAGTTTCTTTCTTTCATAGAAGTCTCTAAAGAAATTGCTGACAGAATAGAACAAGATGAAAATCAACAGGCTCAAGAGCCACAGGATAACGATGATGAAGATCTAGATGAAAATAGCCAAGATATTAACGATGAAGATGAACAAGATGAAGACTTTGAAGATGATAATGATGAAAATAATGATATAGATGAAGACGAAGAATTAGATAACGAAGACAGTGACCTAGAAGAGCCTCAAGAAGATGTTGGACCATCAAAATCTCAACTTCTATTGGAAAAATTTAATGCTCAGCATGAAAGGCTACAACAAAGATTTACTACAAAAATAGAAAATGCCCCTGCTGCTGCTAAAAAAGGTTTAGAAAATGCCATGGCAAATGTTCAAAAAGGACATCAGCAAAGGGTAAACAACATTCTTAGAAAAGAAGGAATGTTAGTGGATAACAATGATTCAGATGAGGATGAAGAAAATAGTCAAGATGAAGTGACTTCTGAAAACGACGGAAGTAATAAAAATAATGGAAATGGCAATAACAACAATAAAAATAACAACGGTAATAACGGCAATGGTACTGCAAATCAAAATGGTAAAAACAATAGCAGTCCAAATAGTAAGCATAATAGATAGATAAAAGGTCACCCATGGTGACCTTTCTTTTTTCACCAAAGGAGTATGAGGATAAAGTTTTTATAAGTTAATGTGTCGTTATTTCCCGAGAAATATAAAAACCTGTCACTTATAAACAGGAAAAAGAGAAATTATATCGAATTAATTAATATAAAGGAGGTGAAAGTTATTGGATAAAGAGAAAATAGTCAAAGTACTTAAAAAGATAGGGGAAAAGCTTGTGGAATACTATTTGGCCTTTAGGGGCTTTTGTAATAAAAATGTTTTTCCCACATCCTTAATCTTAATAGGTCTATTTATACTGCTTCTAAATAATATAAATATCATCAATAGCTACTACCTATTCACATTGGGAATGTTTTTTATTCTGCTTTTTTTCCACTATAATCGGCTATCCTATTACTCTTTTATTGGTGCACATCTACTTACCTTTGGACTTTATATAGTACTACTGTTCAGTGATATGCTCCCTGAAGGAGGTATGTCAGCTGTGGTATTAGCCATTGGTTTAGGATTTATAGTCTTTTACATTTTGGAAGCTAAGTGGACAACCTTTTGGCCATTGGTCCCTGGATTAACTATATCAGCTTTCGGGTTATTAATATACCTTCATAACACAGGAGGAATCACAATAGACTTTCTGGATGTACTTGGAAGCTATTGGCCACTGGTCATTGTAATCTTTGGAATTGTTTCTTTATACTATAATTCCACAATGAAACTACTCCAGAAAGTTAAACAAAAATTTAGCAAATAAAAAACAAAGAGGATTAGCAAAATGCGTTAATCCTCTTTGTCATTATTAACTTGACTGTGAAAGATATCATCCAAAGTAGTTTCATGACTCACTGAGGTGTAATTTTGCACGGCAGTAACTCCTCTAGCTGTCTTGATGGCATCAACAACATCTTGAATATTCTCCGGTCTTTTTCCTTTAAGGGTAACTATTCCATCATCCACTTGAATCAACAAATCCTCAGCATGAAGATTTCTTAAGTTTAATTCTTCAACCAACTCTTGATAAACGTCTTTGTCAACAATATGCCCATCTGTACTAATACTTATTGAGTTGATCACAGGTATATTAAAATGAGAACTTACTAATTGTGTAGCATACTCTTTTTCTGAGAGGACATCGACTATACCTGTTAATTCTGCTTGGCGTTGATTACAGTAAACCCTTATATCGTAATTGGCTAGATTTTTATCATTATGCAATAAACCTTGTATTTTATTTTGCAACTCATTATCAGTGGCCTGATAAACCTTGTCTTTCTTAACATCTCCTTCTATCTTGCTTTCTATGGGAGTTTTTACATCTTTATTATCAAGTAAATGATCATCCAATTGTACTTTTTGGGACTTAGATTCACGGGGACGAGCATTATCAATATATCTTAGATCCAACCTTGAAGCTCCATCTTGATATTCTTCTTTTTTGGACATTGTATACCTCCTTTTTCTGGATAGTGGTAATTTGAACTTAGTTCACCTTTAGTATCTGCTAATTTTTAATAAACAATTATATATTATTAACATTATTTTAAGACTATCTTTTGTGAAGGAATTTAAAACACTTTAGTCGAATAAAGAATAATAATAAATTTAAAATAGGAGGTGCAATGATGGGGGTAATTAAATTTGTTGGTTATTTTTTATCTTTAATGCTTTTTTTAATATTTTACTTTTACGGGGGTAATGTAATTTTTTCATATCTATCATATCTACAAAACCTAATACTAATCGGAATTATTTGTATAACTTTGTATTTTATCTATAGAGGTATAAAAGAAAGTGAAGTTAATATCCTTAAGACAATAAAGAACAATTTTGGCTTTGATAAGGGAACACTGCAGAGAAAAGCCAATTTAGGGGTCAGAAAATTCTTTAAATATAAAGCTGTTTGGTTTGCATTACTGGTATTGACCATTTTCACCATAATGGCATTTAGGCCCAGCTGGATAACCAGCTATCCACAAGGTTCCCTTTATGATGCACTAGAAAGAGCGAAACCTGACTACAGTACAAGTCCATCTTTTAAACATATTATGGGTCTACTTCCAGATGGTTCAGACTTATTTACAGTGATAGCTTACTCCGCAAGAAATGTTTTTACAATTCCCTTTCGGGCAGCCCTATATAGTGTGGTGCTAGGGTTACTGATTGGGTCCACCGCTGGGTATTTTAGGGGATTTGTGGATAGAGTCCTTATGATGTTGGTGGAGTCAATTTTAGCTTTTTCCCCATTGATATTATTTATGGTAATATTAACCATAGCCCAAACCCAAGATATAAGAATATGGATGTATTCAGCCATTGGAGGGGCAACTTTATCTAAAATCATAAGGGGCCAATTATTCGCCCTTAGGGAAAGGGATTTCGTTGATATGGCAAAAGCTGCAGGTTGTAGTGAATTTGAGATTATTTTTAGACACTTATTCCCGAACTGCACACCAATGATAATTGTACAGACAACTAACTTTATCGGACAGGTATTGATGTACGATGCCACATTGGCTTTTATAGGCTTAGGTGGTATGGGTTGGGCAGGGCTAATAGGAGGTTTCTTTAATAGATATAAAATCAATGTTTTTAGGGTAACACCATGGGGAGTTATCTTTCCAGGTATTTGCATTATGTTAGCCATTCTTAGTGTCAACATAATTGGTGAGGCATTAAGAGGTGCTCTGGAGGTGAAAGAAAATGTATAAAAAATATCTGATAATCTTCATAACATTGGTATTTTTTATTTCTACCCCTGTGGTGGCTCAAGAACCATGGCAACCCTTAGAAAGATATGACTGGTCTTTAATTGAAGATTATAATAGAGTTGCCAGTTTCAATGCCGGTTGGG
>CAYYRM010000229.1:0-4092 GCA_964474005.1 uncultured Eubacteriales bacterium | reverse complement strand
CTATTACTTAAATGATAAGGATTTTCGTGAAACCAAGTATACCAAACAGCTTTTAAATGCAGCTAAAGTTAAAGTGGACACAAAAAAGAACATCCTAGTGGTGGGAAGTAAGGGTAAGGGTACCACTTCAACCTTACTTGCGGAAATACTTTCTTCCCAAGGATATAAGGTGGGCCTTTTCACAAGCCCCCACTTAGAACGCTTCACTGAAAGGATAAAAATAAACGGCGTAGAAATATTAGAAAACAAAATGTATGATTATTTAATGAAGCTAAAGCCCTATGCAGACACAATAGCAAAAGAAATCCCACATCCTTACTATTTAGGACCAAACGGTATATTTTTAAGTGCCGCTTTGATGTACTTTGAAGATAATAACACAGATTTTAATGTACTGGAAAGTGGAAGGGGAGGTGTTTATGACGACATCCAAGGCCTTGGACAACATGTGATACTAACCCCCATGGTATTAGAACATAAATACAGGCTAGGTCCTAGGTTAGAAAATGTGGTGGAAACTAAATCAGCCATTGTTGACTCCCAATGTAAAAATGTGGTCATTTCAAAGCAAAGCCCTATGGTAACAAAGATGATCAAAGAAAATCAACAAGATAATGTGAAATACTATTACTATGGTGAAGATTTTTTTATGAATACACAGGAAATTACTGGTACCAAAAGTGTTTTTCATGTAAATGTTAAGGGGGAGCATTATAAAGTAAGATTAAACTCTTTGGCAGAATATATAGGGCTAAACTTGAGCTCTGCTCTGACCATGGCTAATGTAATTTTGCAAAATCTTGATTCTAACAGATTATTAGACCTTGAAAATCTAAATTTTAATGGTAGGTGTGAGATAATTAGCACTAACCCTGTAACAATCCTAGATGGCATGATATGTGGCGAAAGTTCAAGATATGTGGTCGATGCCATCAAAACCATAGACATCAAAGGATTTAAAAGTGCTGTGGTGGCTATACCCAATGATAAGGATTATAAAGGAGTGATTGATTCTTTAGCTACTGTATTTGACCTAATAATTTTCACTAAGTCAGTGGGTGCTCAATATCCTTTTCCAGATGATTTACCAGAGGTTATATCAAATTACTCAAATAGGTTCCAATTTACCGATAATTTTAATGAGGCTTACCATTTATTACAAGAAATCGATAATAAGTTAGTTGGAATTTTCGGGACCCAATCATTGATCGGTGAGGCCAGGAAAAAAATCGCAAAGAAATTGGAAAAAAGTAATTGACAAAGATATGTTATATGCTATACTAGTATTAGTAATCATTACTAATACTAGTATTTTGACAAATTGTAGACTAACCCCTTTACTTCCCCCTTCATGGGGGTTTTTTATTTGAAGGAGTAAATTAACTTTACAAATCTTTGGTCTGTGATATTATTAGATATACGAACTAATTTATTTGGAGGGGCAGCTCATGGGTAGATTTAGATTTTTAAAATCGTTTTTTAAGAAGTATAAGTGGCATTATCTGTTTGGTCTTTTTTGGCTTTTAGTGGTTAACATGATGCAGCTGATCATTCCAAGGGTGTTAGGTAATATTACGGACCAGCTGGCACAAAGAAATCTCACAACCCCTGATTTAGGACGATATGTGGGAATGATTCTGCTAATTGCCATTGTCATTGCCTTTAGTAGGTTCATGTGGAGGATTTACATAATAGGGACCTCTAGAAAGTTAGAGTATTTTTTACGCAATAGACTTGTGGAACACTTACAAAAACTTTCACCCTCTTACTTTAACCACCACAAGACTGGGGATTTAATGGCTCATGCCACCAATGATATCAATGCCATTAGAATGGCATTTGGTCAAGGGATAATAATGGTTACCGATGCAGTGGTTATATCCATCGTAACTATTTTTCTCATGATCAACCAAGTTGGAGTTCAATTGACATTTTTAGCGTTAATTCCTTTGCCCTTTTTGGCCACTGGTGCAAGGGTCATGGGCAAATTGATTCATAAGAGGTTTAGGGCTGTGCAGGAAGCTTTTTCTCACTTAACCGATAAAACTCAAGAAAACCTTTCTGGTATAAGGGTTGTAAAAGCATTTGTTCAAGAAGGATCTGAGATTGATAAATTCAATGAGGCAAGCCAAAATCATGTTAACATGAATATGAAGTTAGTTGTTATTTGGGGGGCATTACACCCACTTATCCAGATAATTTCAACATTGAGTATGATCATAATTTTAGGTTTTGGTGGTAGGGCAGTTATCCATGGAGAGATAACCATAGGTGATTTCGTTGCCTTTAACAGTTACCTTGGTTTAATGATTTGGCCAATGATGGCAATCGGCTGGGTAATGAATGTTCTTCAGCGGGGTAGTGCTTCCATGGATAGAATAAATGAAATACTTACAGAAAGACCAGAAATAAAGGATGCAAAGGATGCATTTGATTTAGATATTAAAGGTGATATTGAGTTTAAGAATTTAACCTTTAGATACGAAAAGGGTGAACCTGCCCTTAAAAACATTAACCTTAAAATATCCCAAGGTAAAACAATTGCAATAATTGGCAGGACAGGTAGTGGAAAAACCACATTAGTTAACTTACTGCTACGCCTCGCCAATGCTCCCAAAGGTAGTTTACTTATTGATGGAATAGATATTAATAAAATTACCCTTAAAAGTCTAAGGGAAAATATTGGCTATGTGCCCCAAGACAACTTCTTATTTTCCACTAGTATAGAGGAAAATATAGCCTTTGCATTAGAGGAGTTCACAGAACAAGAGGTTTTTGATGCAGCCAAATTTGCCCAAGTATATGAAAATATTATGGATTTTCCTGAGAAATTTAAAACCATGATGGGTGAAAGGGGTGTAACCCTTTCAGGGGGACAAAAACAGAGGGTATCCATAGCCCGGGCTATAATTAAAGATCCTGCAATTTTGATCCTTGATGACAGCTTATCAGCTGTTGATACACACACAGAAGAAGAAATCCTTAAAGGTCTTAAGAAAATCATGGCAAGTAGGACCAGCATTATTATATCCCATAGGGTTTCAACGGTTAAGGAAGCAGATGAGATAATTGTTATGGATAATGGCGAAATAGTGGAACAAGGTACCCATGATAGCTTAGTGGAGCATGGGGGATTGTATTTTAAATTACATCAAAAACAATTACTAGAAGAAAAATTAAATAGGGCATAGGGGGGATAAAGATGGCTCAAAACATACATGATGAAGAAATATTAGGTAAAGCATATGATTCCCGTTTGATGAAAAGACTTTTAAAATATGCATTACCATACTGGAAAGCCTTTGCCTTGTCCATAGTTTTATTGGTATTTATTACGGGGATAGACCTCGCAAGACCATATTTAATAAAAATTGCAATAGATGACTACATCTTTACTTCACCCATGGTAGCCTTTGACACCCCAGTGGATTACAATCAAGTCATTATTTTCAAGGGGAAATACTTTGTTAAAGAGCGATATGTAAGTGATGATTACCCCAATAATCTTAGGTATCAAATTATGACCTATGAAGGACAAAATTACCTGGTTCCATCTACATTTCAAAGGGATACATACCAGGTAGAAGTTAGAAATGGGGAAGTGTTTTTCATAAATGACCAAGGGGAATACAGCGGTGAAATCCTTAGTCAACAAGAATATGTCACGTTTAGAAATAGAGATATAGATGGTTTGATGAGACTTGGACTTATATTCTTAGGAATAGTGTTGGCGGGGTTTGGTTTGAACTACACCCAAGTTTATTTATTAAACAAAACAGGTCAACAGATCTTATTTAACCTAAGGGCAGAAATTTTCATGCATCTTCAAAGGATGTCCCTAAGTTTCTTTGATAAAAACCCTGTGGGTAGACTTGTAACAAGGGTAACAAATGACACAGAAACATTAAATGAAATGTTTGTAAACGTGTTAGTTAACCTCTTTAAGGATGTATTTATGTTACTGGGGATTATCCTCATCATGGCAAGGCTTGACTTTAGGTTGTCACTTATTACTATCCTAATGCTTCCACTGGTGTTTATATCCTCTGTGTTCTTTAGAATTAAGGCAAGGGCAGCTTATCGCGATGTAAG